>DASWYJ010000385.1:0-11804 GCA_036405035.1 Burkholderiaceae bacterium | reverse complement strand
GTCTGGGGGACTACGGTGGCGCCGCGTTGGGACTGTTTGCCCTCGCAGGCGCCGGCAGTGGCGGCAGCGATTCAGCGCCCGCCCAGAGCAGCAGCAGCCTGACAGCCAGCGACCTGGGCAGCTCCAGCACCAGCACACCCTTTGCCGACACCACGGTGGTGCCCGTCGCCACACCGGGCACAGCCGGGAACAGCCCAGGCACCACCAGCGGCCCGACCGCATCCGGCGGGTCTTCGGAGGGCACCACCAGCAGCAACCCCGCCAGTGGCCTGGTGGGCGCATTGACCGGTGGCAACGAAAGCGGTGGCACCACCGCCGATCCGCAAAACGCCATCGGGGGCCTGCTGGCGGGTGGCCTGGGCGGCGAAGGCGGTGGGCCGCTCGGTGCGTTAACCGGTGGCCTGGGTGGAACGGAAGGCGGTCCGCTGGGTGCCCTGACCGGCATACTGGGCGGCGCTGGCGGCAGCCCATTGGATGCGCTAACTGGCGGCCTGGGCGGTGGAGAGGGCGGTCCGTTGGGCGCCCTGACCGGCGCACTGGGCGGCGCAGGCGGCGGTCCGCTGGGTGCCCTGACCGGCGTGCTGGGTGGCGCTGGCGGCAGCCCATTGGATGCGTTAACTGGCGGCTTGGGTGGTGGAGAGGGCGGTCCGTTGGGCGCACTGGGCGGCGCAGGCGGCGGTCCGCTGGGTGCCTTGACGGGGGGCCTGGGCGGTGTCGGCGGCGGCGCTGCCGGTCTTGAATCGCTCACCGGCGGGCCTCTTCCGCTGGGTAGCATCCCTCAGGAGACCTCCGCCCCAGTCCCCTTCACCGGGTTTGGCTAGGCTTGGGGCGTCGATTGGCCGGCAGGCTTATCCGTTGCCGCAGGTTTTGACCCCTATCGTGGAGTCTTCCGGTACAGGGGCGCCTGGTTTATCGCCTAGCGCCCTCTGGCTCCCTATACCGCCTCTCGTTCGGGTCATACAACACCGTCCCGGTGCCCACGCCCACCCCGGCCCGCACGCCGCTGTTGCCCACCTCGGTGCTGGCGCCCACGCCCACCCCGCCAGTCACCTGGCCGTTTTGGTTGACGCCCACTCCCACCCCCACCGGGCCGGAGCCGGCGCTCACGCCGGCATTGACACCGCCGCTGCCTACGCCAATGCCGATGGACACACCGGGCAGCACCGGCACGCTAAAGCCCACGCCAGCGCCCACCGAGCCGCAGCCGCTCAGAACGAGGGCTGCAGCAGCGGCAACAAAAGCCGGGGGCCAGAAAGAAAAATGGGTGCGCATGGCACCCACTGTACGCCGACGCGGGCCGGCTGTCACACCAGCAGCGCGTTGACCCGCTTGACATAGGCGGCAGGGTCTTCGGGCAGGCCGCCTTCGGCCAGCAGGGCCTGGTCAAACAGGATGTGGGCCAGGTCGTGGAAGTTGACGCTGCTGTCGAGCTTTTTCACCAGCGCGTGCTCGGCGTTCACCTCCAGCGTGGGCTTGACTTCGGGCGCCTTCTGGCCGGCCTGCTTGAGCATGCGGGCGAGCTGGATGCTCATGCCGCCGTCCTGCACCACCAGGCAGGCGGGCGAGTCGACCAGGCGGCTGGTCACGCGCACATCTTGCGCCTTGTCTTTCAGCGCTTCCTTCAGCTTGGCCAGCACCGGCTTGAAGGCCTCGGCAGCGTCTTCAGCGGCTTTCTTTTCGCCTTCATCCAGCAGCGTGCCGAGGTCTACCGCGCCCTTGGCCACGCTCTTGAGCGGCGTGCCGTCAAAGTCGTGCAGGTAGTTCAGCGCCCACTCGTCCACGCGGTCGGTCATCAGCAGCACTTCCAGACCCTTCTTCTTGAAGACCTCGAGCTGCGGGCTGTTCTTGGCGCCGGCCAGGGTGTCGGCGGTGATGTAGTAGATGGCCTCCTGGCCTTCTTTCATGCGGGCCTTGTAATCGGCCAGCGACACGGCCACGGTGTCGCTCTGGGTGGAGGCGTAGCGCAGCAGCCTGGCCAGGCGCTCGCGGTTGGCAAAGTCTTCGGCCAGGCCTTCCTTGAGCACCGCGCCAAACTCGGCGTAGAACCGGGCGTACTGGCCGGCCTTGGCCTTGTCTTCTTCACTGGCCACATCGGTCACGCCGTCAGCGCCTTCGGTGGGCAGGCGGTCATGTTTGGCCAAGTCTTCCAGCATGCCCAGCACGCGCTTGGTGCAGCCTTCGCGGATAGCCTTTACGTCGCGGCTTTCCTGCAGCAGCTCGCGGCTCACATTGAGCGGCAGGTCGGCCGAATCGACCACGCCCTGCACAAAGCGCAGGTAGGCGGGCATCAGCGCCTCGGCGTCGTCCATGATGAAGACGCGCTTCACGTACAGCTTGACGCCGGCCACCTTCTCGCGCTGGTACAGATCGGCCGAGGCCTTGGAGGGGATGTACAGCAGCTGGGTGTATTCGGTGCTGCCTTCCACCCGGTTGTGGCTCCAGGCCAGCGGGTCTTCGGAGTCATAGCTGAGCTGCTTGTAGAACTCCTTGTATTGCTCCGGGGTCACGTCCTTTTTCGCACGGGCCCACAGTGCGCTGGCCTGGTTGACGGCCTCCCATTCGCCGGTGGGCACCATCTCGCCCGGCTGGTCGTTTTCGCCTTCTTTCCAGGTTTCCTTTTCCATCAGGATGGGCAGCGAAATATGGTCGGAATACTTGCTGATGATGCGCTTGACGGCCCAGGTGTCGAGGTATTCGTCGGCATCGTCGCGCAGGTGCAGGATGACGCTGGTGCCGCGCTGCGGCCGGTCGATGGACTCGACCTCAAAATCGCCGGTGCCAGTGCTGCTCCAGCGCACGCCCTGGTCGTGCGACAGGCCGGCGCGGCGCGACTCCACGGTAATGCGGTCGGCCACGATGAAGCCGGAGTAAAAACCCACGCCAAACTGGCCGATCAGCTGCGCGTCGGCCTTCTGTTCGCCGCTGAGCTTGCCCACGAATTCACGGGTGCCGCTCTTGGCGATGGTGCCCAGGTTGTCGATGGCTTCCTGTTCGCTCAGGCCAATGCCGTTGTCGGTGATGGTCAGGGTGCGGGCCGCCTTGTCCAGCGCCACCCGCACATCCAGGTTGGGGGCGTCTTCATAGAGCGCGTTGTTGTTCAGGCCCTCGAAGCGCAGCTTGTCGCAGGCGTCCGATGCATTGGAGATCAGTTCGCGCAGGAAGATTTCGCGGTTGGAATACAGCGAATGGGTCACGAGGTGCAGCAGCTGGGCTACTTCGGCCTGGAAGGAAAGTTTTTGCTTGCTCATGGTGAAAACGGGATAGATCGGTTGTCAGGGCACTGTGCCTGCGCACAGCAGCCATCAGGGCTTCGGGAGTATGGGGGCGGGGGCGGCAGATTCAAGAGCCGGGGGTCAACGGGAACACACTCAGAACCTCTCCTGCGGCCCGAGGTAGCGCCACTGGCCCAGCGGCAGGTTGCCCAGCAGCACCCGGCCGATGCGGATGCGCTTCAGGCCCACCACCTTCAGGCCCACCTGCTCGCACATGCGGCGGATCTGGCGCTTCTTGCCCTCGGTCAGCACAAAGCGCAGTTGCTCGGGGTTCTGCCATTCCACACGCGCCGGTTTCAGCGGCTGGCCATCAAGCTGCAGGCCATGGCGCAGCCGGGCCAGCTGGCCCGCCGGAAAAACGGCCTGCACATTGGTTTCCACCACCGGGCCGGAGGCGGTACCGGGCTGGTAGACCACCCGTACCAGGTATTCCTTCTCCATGACGGACTGCTCGCCGATCAGCTGGCGGGCGACCCGGCCGTCCTGGGTGAGCACCAGCAGGCCGACCGAATCGATATCGAGCCGGCCGGCCGGCGCCAGGCCGCGCAGCTGCGGCGGCGAAAAGCGGTTGCGGCTGGGATCTTCACGCCAGTGGGTGCGGGGGTTGACGAGCGTCACCGCAGGTTCGTGGCCGTCCTCGGCCTGCCCGCTCACATACCCTACCGGCTTGTTCAGCAGGATGGTGACCTGCTCCTCCTGCCGGCCCCGCGCACGCGGATCAATGGTGATGCGCGCCTGCGGCCCCACCTGCAGGCCCATGACGGCCACCGCGCCATCCACCTGCACCCAGCCCCGGGCGATCCATTCATCGGCCTCGCGGCGCGAGCACAGGCCCAGTTCGGCCATGCGTTTGTTCAGGCGGCTGGTGGCAGAGCCCGCAGGGCCGGCGGTGGAAGGGGTGGGGTGCGTGGGGTTCATGGGCGGCCCGATTCTCGCAGCCCGGGGAACGGGTTCACGGTCTTACCCCAGCGCCCGGCGCGGCTGGGGCACCGGGCCGCTGCGCAGCGCATCGAGGTTGAGCACCCGCAGGCCGCCGTACTCCACACGGATGGAACCCTCGGCCTCCAGCGTTGCCAGCGCCTCATTGACACGCTGGCGCGACAGTCCCACCAGGTAGGCCAGCTCCTGCTGGGTAATACGCAGCACCTCGCCCACGCTCGGGTACAGCACCGGGTTGAACAGCGCCGCCAGATTGCGCGCCACGCGCACATCGGGGTTGCCCAGGCGGTCGATCTCCCGTGCCGCAATGAACTGCCCGAGCCGCTCGTTGAGCTGGTCCATCACGAAGCGGTTGAAGGCAATCGAATGGTCGAGCAGCCAGTGGAAGGTTTCCACGGGCACGCCAGCCACCACGCTTTTGCGCAGCGGCTGGATGTTGTAGCGGTACACCTCGCGCTTGAGCAGCGTGCCTTCGCCAAACCAGCCACCGGCGGGAATGCCGGCAAAGGTCATGGTCTGCCCCTGGTCGTTGTCAGTGCTCATTTTCAGCAGACCCTCCACCACGCCGAACCAGTAGTTGCCAGGCCGGCCGATGCGGCACAGCAGATCGGTCGGCATGGCGTCGCTGACGCGCAATTCGGCCATGGCGCGCCGGCGCTCCGGTGGGCCCAACAGGCGAAACCAGGGGATGCCGTCGAGCTCGGCATCAGTGGGCTGCCGGCGGCGCTGGAGCAGACTCAGGTCAGAGCCAGTCAAGAAAATACCCCAAGAAAAAAGTGGTGAAAAACACGGGAAACCCCCTATAGGGGTGACCCTAGGATTGTCGTCGACATGACAAAATGACGTCAAACAATTTCTTACTATCGCAGTCATACGTTGGTGCGGTTGCGCCGACGCGTTTCCCATTTTGAATGCAAGGATGCGGGATGCAAACCACGTTCCCCCAACTGTTGTTGAAACATGCTGCCGAGCGAGGCAGTGCGCCGGCCATGCGCGAAAAAGAATACGGCATCTGGCAAACCCGGAGCTGGGGCGATATGGTCGCACTAGTCGAGCAGATCGCCTGCGGCCTGCACCAGGCCGGCCTGCAGCGCGGCGAGCACATGGTGCTGGTCGGCTCCAACCGGCCACGCCTGTACGCGACCATGCTGGCCATCCAGTCGCTGGGCGCAATCCCCGTGCCGCTGTACCAGGATGCGGTGGCCGCCGAGTGCGTGTTCCCCATTACCAACACCGGCACCCGCTTTGCCTTCGTGGAAGACCAGGAGCAGGTCGACAAGCTGCTGGAGATTCGCGAATCCTGCCCGGCAGTCACCCACATTTACTACGATGACCCGCGTGGCCTGCGCAACTATGGCGAAGCCGGCCTCGCATCGCTGGACGCACTGGCAGAAAGCGGCAAGGCTTTCGCGGCATCCAACCCGGGCTTCTTCAAGGCCGAACTGGCAAAGGCCGTACCGGGCGATGTGGCCGCGATGTTCTACACCTCGGGTACCACCGGCAATCCCAAGGGTGTGGTGCACACCCATTTCACGCTGCTGAACCGTGGCCATGCTGCTGCCGAATTCGACCGGCTGGGCGCCACGGAAGACGTGCTGGCCTACCTGCCCCCGGCCTGGATCGGCCAGAACATCTTTTCCTATGCCCAGTGGCTGGCCTGCGGCTACGTGGTGAACTGCCCCGAGTCGGCCGGCACGGTGATGATCGACCTGAAAGAGGTTGGCCCTACCTATTATTTCGCGCCACCCCGGGTGTTCGAAGGCCTGCTGACCAGCGTGATGATCCGCATGGAAGACGCGGGCTTCATCAAGCGCAAGATGTTCCATGCCTGCATGAACGTGGCCAAACGGGTGGGCCCGGCACTGATGGACGGCCTGCCGGTAGGCCTGTTCGACCGGGTTCTTTACACGATAGGCAACTTTCTGGTCTATGGCCCGCTGCGTAACAACCTCGGCCTCAGTCGGGTCAAGGTGGCCTACACCGCCGGCGAAGCCATCGGCCCCGACCTTTTCACCTTCTACCGCTCCATCGGCATCAACCTGAAGCAGCTCTACGGCTCCACCGAAACCGCAGTGTTCGTGTGCGTGCAGCCCGATAACCAGGCCCGCGCCGACACCGTGGGCGTGCCGCTGGCCGGCGTCGAGATCAAGGTGGCCGAGAACGGCGAACTGCTGGTCAAGTCACCCGGCCTGCTGAAGGAGTATTACAAGAATCCCGCGGCTACCGCCGAGGTGCTGACGGCCGACGGCTGGTACCACACCGGTGACGCGGGCTTCCTCGACAACGAAGGACACCTGAAGATCATCGACCGCGCCAAGGATGTGGGCCGCATCCAGGGCGGACCAAACGACGGCGCGATGTTCGCGCCCAAGTATGTCGAGAACAAGCTGAAGTTCTTCCCGCAGATCAAGGAAGTGGTGGCGCTGGGCGACAAGCGCGACCAGGTTTGCGTGATGATCAACATCGACTTCGACGCAGTGGCCAACTATGCGGAGCGCCGCAACCTGCCCTACGCCGGCTATGCCGACCTGGCGCAGAAGCCCGAGGTGTACAGCCTGATCAAGGACTGCGTGGAACAGGTCAATGCCGACCTGAGCCGCGACGCGCTGCTGGCGGGCAGCCAGGTGAGCCGCTTCCTGGTGCTGCACAAGGAGCTCGATGCCGATGACGGCGAACTCACCCGCACCAACAAGGTGCGGCGCGGCTTCATCGCCGAGAAATACCAGCCCCTGGTCGATGCGCTGTACGGCGGCAAGACGTCGCAGTTCATCGAGACCCAGGTCAAGTTCGAGGACGGTCGCACCGGCAGCATCAGCGCTACCCTGAAGATCGTGGACACCAAGACTTTTGCCCCTGTCAAGGCGGCGGCCTGACAGGGCAGCCCGGCAGTACTGAGAACACCATGAGCAAGAAAATCGGTGACGTCATCCTCGACGTCAAAAACATCAGCCTGCGGTTCGGCGGCGTCAAGGCACTGACCGACATTTCGTTCGACGTGCGCGAGCACGAGATCCGCGCCATCATCGGCCCCAACGGCGCGGGCAAGAGCTCCATGCTCAACTGCATCAACGGCGTGTACTCCCCACAGGAAGGCAGCATCAACTTCCGGGGCAAGACCTTCAAGCACATGAACAGCCGGCAGGTTGCCGAGATGGGCATTGCGCGCACGTTCCAGAACCTGGCGTTGTTCAAGGGCATGAGCGTGCTCGACAACATCATGACCGGGCGCAACCTGCGCATCAAGAGCAATCTGCTGATGCAGGCGCTGCGCATCGGCCCGGCCGAGAAGGAAGAAATGCAGCACCGCGAGTACGTCGAGCACATCATCGACTTCCTCGAAATCCAGGCGTACCGCAAAACCCCGGTGGGCCAGCTGCCCTACGGCCTGCAGAAGCGGGTGGATCTGGCGCGCGCGCTGGCGCTGGAACCCAAGGTGCTGCTGCTGGACGAGCCCATGGCCGGCATGAACGTTGAGGAAAAGCAGGACATGTGCCGCTTCGTGCTCGACGTCAATGACGAGTTCGGCACCACCATCGTGCTGATCGAGCACGACATGGGCGTGGTGATGGACATTTCCGACCGCGTGGTCGTACTCGACTACGGCAAGAAGATTGGCGACGGCAATCCGGAAGAGGTACGCGCCAACCCCGAAGTCATCAGCGCCTATCTGGGCACCAGCCACTGATCCAGGAGACATAACAAGATGGCATTTTTTCTCGAAACCCTGCTGGGCGGCCTGATGGCCGGCATGCTGTACTCCCTGGTCGCGCTGGGCTTCGTGCTGATTTTCAAGGCATCGGGTGTCTTCAATTTCGCGCAAGGCGCCATGGTGCTGTTCGCAGCCCTGGCCATGGCCCGTTTTTCGGAATGGATTCCGGGTTGGACCGGTCTGGACAATCCGATTCTGGCCAACATCCTGGCTTTCCTGATCGCCGGCGCAGCGATGTTCGTGGTGGCCTGGGCCATCGAGCGACTGGTGCTGCGCCACCTGGTGAACCAGGAAGGCGCCACGCTGCTAATGGCCACACTGGGCATTGCCTATTTCCTCGAAGGCCTGGGACAGACACTTTTTGGCAACGACATCTACAAGATCGACATCGGCATGCCCAAGGATCCGGTCTTCGTGCTGGAGTCCATGTTCCCGGGCGGCGTGCTGATCAACAAGGAAGACGTGATCGCCGCCGTGATCGCCGCCGGCCTGGTGGCACTGCTGAGCCTGTTCTTCCAGAAAACCACGACCGGCCGCGCACTGCGCGCGGTGGCCGATGACCACCAGGCAGCGCAGTCCATCGGCATTCCGCTGAACCGCATCTGGGTCATCGTCTGGTGTGTCGCCGGTGTGGTGGCCCTTGTGGCCGGCATGATCTGGGGCAGCAAGCTGGGCGTGCAGTTCTCGCTCGCCACCGTGGCCCTGCGGGCGCTGCCGGTGGTGATCCTGGGTGGCCTCACCTCGGTGCCGGGCGCCATCATCGGTGGCCTGATCATTGGCGTGGGCGAAAAACTCTCCGAGGTTTATCTGGGGCCCTATGTCGGTGGCGGCATCGAAATCTGGTTTGCCTACGTGCTGGCCCTGGTGTTTCTGCTGTTCCGGCCACAAGGCCTGTTCGGCGAAAAGATCATTGACCGTGTCTGACATCCCGCAGTAGCCGAGATCCACTCCTTTCACGCAGAGACCGCACATGCTTTACAGAGAAAATGGTCAGTTCAAGACCAACTACCGCGCGGACCAGCAGATCTTTCCGATCATGCAGGACCGGGTTGCCATCCTCGCGCTGGTGGCGTTCGCCTTCATCGTGATTCCGATGTTCACCAGCGACTACGTGTTCCGCGCGATCCTGATCCCGTTCGTGATCATGTCGCTGGCCGCCCTGGGTGTGAACATCCTGGTCGGCTATTGCGGCCAGATTTCGCTGGGCTCGGGTGCCTTCATGGCCGTGGGTGCCTACGGGGCCTACAACTTCTTCGTGCGCATCCCCGGCATGCCATTGATCCCTGCGCTGATCCTCGGTGGCCTGTGTGCCACGGCGTTCGGCATTCTGTTCGGCCTGCCCAGCCTGCGGGTGAAAGGCTTGTACCTGGCCGTGGCCACATTGGCCGCGCAGTTCTTCAGCGACTGGATGTTCCTGCGCATCAAGTGGTTTACCAACGATTCGCCATCGGGTTCGATCTCGGTCAACGGCCTGCAGGTGTTCGGTATGCCCATCGACAGTGCACTGAGCAAATACTGGCTGTGCCTGGGCATGCTCACGGTCATCGCACTACTAGCCAAGAATCTGGTACGCAGCGCGATCGGCCGCGAATGGATGGCGATCCGCGACATGGACGTTGCGGCCGCCGTGATCGGCATCCGCCCCATGTACGCCAAGCTCACCGCATTTGCCGTCAGCTCCTTCATCATCGGCGTGGCGGGTGCACTGTGGGCCTTTGTGTACCTGGGTGCTTGGGAACCGGCCGCCTTCTCGGTGGAAGTTTCGTTCCGTCTGCTGTTCATGGTGATCATTGGCGGGCTGGGTTCCATCATGGGCGCTTTCTTCGGAGCGGCGTTCATCGTGATCCTGCCCATCGTGCTCAACCAGCTGCTGCCGGCGATTGCCGGGCTGTTCGGATTCACCATGTCCACTGCGGGCGTGTCACACACCGAACTGATGATCTTCGGTGGCCTGATCGTGTGGTTCCTGATCGTCGAGCCACACGGCATTGCACGCCTGTGGTCGATCGGCAAACAAAAGTTGCGCCTGTGGCCATTCCCCCACTGAGCGCGCTGGTTTCAAAACCGTTGACAGAGACCCATCATCGCTAGTACCTAGTTGCAATCACTAATGACTTTTTGATGGTTGTCGGTTGTACTCAACCGCTTTTTTCAATTTTTCAAGGAGAGTCCCCATGAAGCTTCGTTATCTCGCCCTGGCAGCTGCCGTCGCCGCTGTTGGTGTGTCGTCTGCATTTGCGCAAGCCAAGGAACAGTTCTTCCCGCTGCTGTCGTACCGCACCGGCCCCTATGCACCCAACGGCACCCCCTGGGCCAATGGCAAGCAGGACTACCTGAAATTGATCAACGCCCGTGACGGCGGCGTGAACGGCGTGAAGCTCACGTTCGAAGAATGCGAAACCGGCTACGCCACCGACCGCGGTGTGGAATGCTACGAGCGCCTGAAGAGCCGCCCCGGTGTGACCCTGTTCGACCCGCAAGCCACTGGCATCACTTTCGCGCTGACCGAAAAAGTTGCCAACGACAAGATCCCGCTGATCACGCTGGGCTATGGCCTGTCGGTTGCGCAGGATGGCAACGCGTTCAAGTGGAACTTCCCGTTCATGGGCAGCTACTGGACCGGTGCGGACATCCTGATCCAGCACCTGGGCAAGGCAAATGGCGGCCTGGACAAGCTCAAGGGCAAGAAGATTGCGCTGGTGTATCACGACAGCCCGTTCGGCAAGGAACCCATTCCACTGCTGCAGGAACGTGCCCGCTCCGAAGGCTTTGATCTCCAGCTGATTCCGGTCACTGCACCGGGCGTGGAGCAGAAGGCCGCCTGGCTGCAGGTGCGTCAGAGCAAGCCCGACTACGTGATGCTGTGGGGCTGGGGCGTGATGAACTCCACCGCCCTCAAGGAAGCCCAGGCCACCGGCTATCCGCGCGACAAGATGTATGGCGTGTGGTGGGCTGGTGCCGAGCCGGACGTGAAGGACGTGGGTGATGGCGCGAAGGGCTACAACGCACTGGCGCTGAACACCTCGGGCCAGCAGCCGAAGATCATCCAGGACATCCTGAAGCTGGTGCACGACAAGGGCCAGGGTACCGGACCGAAGGATGAAGTCGGCTCCGTGCTGTACACCCGCGGCATCATCATCCAGATGCTGGGCGTGGAAGCCGTGCGCCGTGCACAGGAACGTTTCGGCAAGGGCAAGGTCATGACCGGCGAGCAAGTGCGCTGGGGCCTGGAAAACCTCGCGCTTGACCAGAAGAAGCTGGACGCGCTGGGCTTCGCCGGTGTGATGCGTCCGCTCAGCACCAGCTGTGCCGACCACATGGGTTCGACCTGGGCCCGCGTCCACACCTGGGACGGCAGCAAGTGGAACTTCACCTCCGACTGGTACCAGGCTGATGAGTCGATCATCAAGCCGATGGTCAAGGCCGGTGCCGACAAGTACCTCGCCGACAAGAAGCTGCAGCGCCGCGCTGCGGCCGACTGCCAGTCCTGATCGGACCCAATGGCCCGCAAGGGCCTTGCTGGCTCACCGAGCCAGCAATCGACAGGCCTGCCAGGGAGCAGGCCTGTCGATTGCTACCAACACAACCATGACACAGCCAAACATCGTTCTCAACGTCAACGGCATCGAGGTGATCTACAACCACGTGATCCTCGTACTCAAGGGCGTTTCGCTGACCGTACCCGAAGGCGGCATCGTCGCCATCCTGGGCGGCAATGGCGCGGGCAAGACCACCACGCTGCGCGCGATTTCCAACCTGCTCCGGGGTGAGCGCGGCGAGGTCACCAAGGGCTCCATCGAGCTGCGCGGTGAGCGCATCGAAAACCTCTCGCCTGCCGATCTCGTGCAGCGCGGCGTCGTGCAGGTGATGGAAGGCCGGCACTG
>DASWYJ010000384.1:0-2941 GCA_036405035.1 Burkholderiaceae bacterium | reverse complement strand
CCGCAGCGCGGTGACGTCGGCCACCTGCCGTTCGCGCGGGCGGGCGATGGGCACTACCCACTCGCGCAGCACACGTGCGGGCCGGCCGGGTGCGGGGGTGCCCATGAGCACAATGCGGTCGGCCACCAGGATGGCTTCGTCGATGTCGTGCGTGACCAGCAGCGCGGCGGTGTGCCAGCGGTGCACCACATCGACCAGCAGGGTCTGCATGCCGGCGCGGGTGATGGCGTCAAGCGCGGAGAAGGGTTCGTCGGCCAGCAGCAACTGGGGCTCGCGCGCCAGCGCACGGGCCAGCGCCACGCGCTGCGCCATGCCGCCCGAGAGCTGTGCCGGGTACAGCGCTTCCTGCCCTTCCAGGCCCACGGCCGCCAGCGCCTCGCGCACCCGCGCCTCGCGGGCGGTTTTGGTGATGGCGGGCTGGTGCGCAAAGTCGAGGCCAAAGCCCACGTTGCCGGCTGCGTCGAGCCAGGGCAGCAGGCTGGGCTGCTGGAACACCAGTGCGGCGCGGGGATGCGGCGCCTGCAGCGGCGCACCCATAAATTCCACGCTGCCGCGCTCGGCCGGCTCCAGTCGCGCCAGCACCCGTAGCAGCGTTGATTTGCCACACCCACTGCCGCCCAGCAGCGCCACGATCTCGCGCGCCTGCACCTCCAGCGACACTGCTTCGAACACGGTGCGGCCACCGGGGTAGCGGTGCGCCAGATCGCGCGCGCGCAGCGTCAGCGCCGGTGGGCTGGACTTCGCCGGGGATTCTGCAGCTTCGGCCAGCACGGCGCTCATGCGGGGGCGGCCTGCTTCAGCAACTCGCCCTGCAGCTGCGTGATGCTGGGCGTGACGATGGGAATGAAGGCAGCTTCGCGCCAGCGGCGGGCGCAGGCGAGCGGCTGGTCGCGGTGGTAGCCGCGGCCACCACTGGCCTGCAGCTCCAGTTGTGTGGCCTGCTGCACCACCTCGGCCAGCTGGATACGGATGCGGAACAGCGCAGCCGGTTGCGCCACAAAGCGGTTGTCGGCCAGGCCTTCGTGCAGCGCCGCGGTCAGCTGGTACAGCGTTTCGTGGGCGCGGTTGACCGGCCCTTGCAGCACCGGCCGTGCCGTGCCGCCCAGTGTCTGCGCGGCGTCGAGCGCGGCACGTGCCAGCCCGATCGACAGGCCACACTGCAGCCCGAGGAAGGCCGGCCGCACGCGGGGCAGGAACTCGCGGGCGTTGGCATGGACCAGGTCGCTGGCAGCCAGCGGCAGCGCTTCGACGCGCAGCGAGGCGGTGTCGCTGCCGCGCAGCGCGATCAGGTCCAGATCATCGCTGCGGGTCAGGCCGGCACGGTCGGATGGCAATGCGGCAATGAAGGGTGGGCCGCCATCGGTGCGCTCCACCGCTGCCGCCACGATGAACTGGCCGGCACGCAGGTTGGTGGCCCACTGCAGCTGGCCGTCGAGCGACCAGCCGTCGCCGGCCGGCCGTGCGCGCACCTGCAGCGCCTCGATGCCGGAGAGGAATTTCATCGCGTTGGACAAACCCGTGGCGCCGGCGTGGTGGCCGTCCAGCAACGCGGGCAGCCAGCGCTCGCGCAGCGCCGCATTGGGGCTTTGCAGCAGGTATTCGATGAAGGCGCGGTGGCCCCAGAACATGAAGGCTGCGGTCAACGAGTGCTCGGCCACAGCGGCGATGGCGGCGATGCCATCGCGCACGTCACCGCCATCGCCACCCCAGGCCACGGGCACACCGATATGGAACAACCGCGCGGCCGCCAGCGTGGGCAACACGGCGGCGGTCTGTGTGCGGTTGTCGTCCAGCGCGGCGGCATGCGTGGCCAGCCAGGCATGGGCATCGGCCACGCCCGGGGTGCCGGCCCGCAGGGAGAAGGGGGACACGCTCATGCCTGCAACACACCGGGCCGGAAGGCTTCGAGCTGCGGGTTCACCGGGCTTTGCGCGAGCACGTTGGTGAAATTGCACAGCGTGGCGAGGCTCACGCCCAGCACCACCTCCAGCACCTGCTGCTCGCTGAAGCCGGCAGCGCGGAAAACCTGCAGCGCATCCCCGGAGACTGCGCCACGCGATGCAATAACCGCATCGGCAAAAGCCACCACCGCATCCAGCCGCGGCTGGCCCGACGGCTGGCCGTGCTGCAGCGCGACCACCGTGGCTTTGTCCAGCCCGGCTTTTTTCACGCCGATCGCGCTGTGGCCGGCCACGCAGAATTCGCAGCCATGGATGCGGGCCGCGGTGATCTGCACCGCTTCGCGCTCGGCCAGCGACAGGCTGGCACGGCCGTTGATCTCCGACACCGTGAGGTAAGTTTCCAGCGCGACCGGCGCGTTGGCCAACACCCCGATGAGGTTGGGCAGGTAGCCATTGGCTGCCACCGCGCGGGCCACGAGGGGGCGGCTGGCCTCGGGGGCAGAATCGGTGGTGTGCAGTGTGAGTCGGGTCATGGAGTTCCTCGCGGGTGAGATGGCCTGATTCTTGGTGGGCCGCCCGGTTGGCGCGATGGGCCAGCGTCGCGGTTTTCCGCCCGTTCGTCTCAAACTGGCGCGCGGGCCCTCAATGCGGGGCCGGTGCCTGGCGCAGGCTGCGCTGGTAGGCGCCAGGCTGCGTGCCGATCACGCGCTGGAAGGCGCGCGCGAAAGCGGCATTGGGCTGGTAGCCCACATGGCCTGCGGCATGGGTCAGGCTGTCGCCGCGGTGCAGGCGCTGCGCGGCCAGCTGCATGCGCAGCCGCTGCAGGAACTGCGCCGGGGGCTCGCCACACACATCCTGGAAGCGGCGGAAAAACCGCGCGCGCGACATGTGCACCGTGCTGGCCATGTCCTCGGCGGTCCAGGCCCGTGCGGGCTCGCGCAGCAGCTGCTCCAGCAGCGGCGCCAGCACCGGGCTGCGCGCCAGCCCCCACAGGCCGGCCTGGGCGGCCACACCGGCATCGTGCGCCACCGCATGGCGCA
>DASWYJ010000383.1:0-3076 GCA_036405035.1 Burkholderiaceae bacterium | reverse complement strand
GAATCCTGGATCAGGTCGGCCACGTCGTCCATGGTGTTGATCAGCGAATGGATCTGCTCGCGGTCGATGGGCGTGATGAAGGTCTTGTGCAGCGCCCGGTTCACGTCATGCGTGATACGGTCGGCGGCGCGCTCGGCGTTGTCCACATCGCGGTTGTACTGCTCGCGCAGGTGCGGATCGTTGTAATTGGCAACCAGTTGGGAGAACGCCCGGGCGGCTTCCACAATCCGCTCGGCGTGCTGGTTGAACATCTCGAAAAAATTGCCTTCGCGCGGCAGCAGCTTGCCAAACAGCATGGAGCTCTCCTCAGGGGAACCGTGTCATTGGGATGACGGATTTGTGACTGCGCGCAGTGTAACCGCCCACCCTGCTCCAAAATGCGACAAGGCCGGCCCCACCACGAGGGTGGGGCCGGCCTTGCGGGAGCGCTTCTGGCGGATCAGCCGATCACGCCACAGACCACGCGGTCGCCGCCACCGCCGGCTTCCTGCGGGCTGTCGGAATGGTTGTCGCCGCCGGCATGCAGCATCAGCGCCTTGCCCTTGAGTTCGTTGATGCGCAGGCGCGGCGCCAGCACCGGCTGCGAGGCATTGCCCGATGCATCGGCATAGAGCGGCGGCAGATCGCCGCGGTGGCCGGTCCCCCAGGCGCTGCCATGAACGCCGGATTTGGTCGGATCGTAATGCCCGCCCGCAGCGCCGGCGGCCTCCATCTTGCCGTCCTTCAGTTTGGGCTCGCAGCTGGCATTTTCATGCACGTGAAACCCGTGCTCGCCCGGTGTCAGCCCCTTGAGAGCCGGTGTGAACACCAGGCCATATTTGGATTTTGTGACGGTCACCTCCCCCACAGGCTTGCTCACGCCCTTGGCATCGACCAGGTGCATCGGAATGGTCAGGTCGGCGGCCATCGCCGCGCCGCTGAAACACAGCGCCGCCGCACAGAGAATGGGTTGGAGTTTCATGTTGCTTCCTGATTGCTGGATGGGATGACCCATTATTCGGCGGGGGGGTCCCGACACGGAGCCGGACACGGCACACACGGCATGTCGTCCATCCCGGCCTCTTGCAGTCAGCGCCGGCCTACACCATGCCAAAAGGCCCGCCGGACGGCCGCTTCACCATGGACGCCACCCGGAACGACTGCACGGACGTGAAAACCCCGAGCTTCCCCCTGCTCGACGCGGTGGCCAGCCGCACCACCACCGACCTGTGGAGGCTGGCGCTGAACGTGAGCACCCTCGCCGGCAAACCCTATGCGGCCGTGTGCCCGTTGCGCCGCTTCCATGGCGAGACGCGCAAGGTCGCCGCCACGATGGGCTACCGATGGCAGGACGGCACGCACGCGCGTGCAGCACAGGGCTCCGCGCCTTCCATTTGCTACTGAATCAATAGCGCATCAGCAAGAAAACACGCTGGCCAGAGGCCAATTTTCTATGCAATCCGCTCAATGGTCTGCCCGGCCACCGCGGCCAGCTGTTCCGGGCTGACACGCTCCGGCGCCAGCTCGGCCAGCGGCAACAGCACGAACGCGCGGCCCTGCATGCGCGGGTGCGGCACGGTCAGCGCGGTGCTGCTGATCCGGCCTTCGCCGTACAGCAGCACATCGAGGTCCAGGGTGCGTGGTGCATTCGGTGCGGGCCGGGTGCGGCCCGCCGCCTGCTCGATGGCCTGCAGGTGCAGCAGCAGCAGCGGTGCAGGCAGCCGGGTCTGCGCGCGCAGCACGGCATTCAGGTAGAACGGCCCCGTGGCATCGATGGGCGCGCTGCGGTAGAACGACGAAACGGCCTCCACCCCGGTGCCGGGCAATGCGGCAATGGCGGCCACCGCAGCGCGCAGGCTGGCGGCGGTGTCCCCCAGGTTGGCCCCGAGGGCAATGTAGGCGGTGACGGCGTCGCGCGCCATGCCGGTGCCGGGCAGGTTCAGTTGTCGTCGCCCGCGCCGGGCGCGCTGCCGGCCGGGGCATCACCCGGCTTGCGGGCACCGCTGCGGCGCCGGCGCCGGCGCTTCTTCGGCGCATCGCCGCCGGCCGATTCGGTGGCGGCATCGTCGGGCGCCGCAAGCGGTGCTGCACCGCTCTCGCCCCGCACGGCAGCGTCGGTGCTGCGGGGTTCGCTGCGCACCGTGCGCACGCGCTGGCGGGCCTGCTGCTCGTCGCGTGCCTGGTCCATCAAATCCTGGCGCAGGGTGTCGTCAGCCGTATTGAAGGTTTCCCACCACTCGCCCAGCGCCTCATCGATTTCACCAATGCTGGAACGCAGCCGCATGAAGTCGAAGCCGGCACGGAAACGCGGCTGGTCCACCAGGCTGTAGGGGCTGCTGCCGACCCGCTTGTCGAAGCGGGGCTGCATCATCCAGATGTCGCGCATGTCGGCGGCGAGCTTGCCGCGGCCCGACACATCGCCGATCCGGGCGTCGAACACTTCGTCGATGGCTTCCTGCAGCGCCGAGAACGGCGGTACGCGCCGGCCCAGCCGCTGGTCCCAGCCGGCGCGCACGTCGGCCCAGAGCACGCAGGCCAGCAGAAAGCTCGGCGCCACCGGCTTGCCTTCGCCGACCCGGCGATCGGTGTCCTGCAGCGCGGCCTGCACAAAGGGCTGGTCGGCCCGCTCCACCACCACGTCAAGCAGCGGGTAGATGCCGCGCGCCAGGCCCAGCGCCCGCAGCTGCGCGATGGTGGCCAGCGCGTGGCCGGTCTGCAGCAGCTTGAGCATTTCGTCGAACAGCCGGCTCTGCGGCACGTCGGCCAGCAGTTCCTGGCTGCGCACCAGCGGCTCGGAGGTCTTGGCATCCATGCGGAAGCCGAGCGCGGCGAGCTTGGCGGAGAAACGCACGGCGCGGATGATGCGCACCGGGTCTTCGCGGTAGCGGGTGGCGGGGTCGCCAATCATGCGCAGCGTGCGGTTCTTCACGTCGGCAATGCCGTGGTGGTAATCGACCACCACCTGGCGCTGCGGGTCGTAGTACATGGCATTGATGGTGAAATCGCGCCGGGCGGCGTCTTCCTCCATCGGGCCCCAGACGTTGTCGCGCAGCACCCGGCCCGACGCGTCCACCGCGTGCTGCATGCCGGCCAGCGC
>DASWYJ010000382.1:0-2499 GCA_036405035.1 Burkholderiaceae bacterium | reverse complement strand
TCGATCCGCGCGGTGCCCACCTTGAGCATTTCCACCACCGGGGTGTCGGCGGTGTCGGCCAGGCGTGGGCTCTGCGCGAGGGCCGGGCCGGCCAGCGCCAGCAGCGCGGCCAGCGCCTGCCGGCGGTTGGGGGGAGGATGCATGGGGTTCCCGTTCCGGGCGCCCAGGCTGCGGGCAGCAACCGCTGCCACGCCCAACCGGACCCACTGCCGGTGCGACCTGCCGCGCGGCGGGAAGTTCCGGCGCGGCTGTGGGTACTCAGCTCAGCACGATGCTGCTGAGGCGGCGGCGGTAGCTGGCCACCACCGGGTCGTCCGGGGGAATCTGGCCGTCGGCCACCTTGGCCTTGGGTGGCTCGATCAGCTCCAGGATGGCGATGTAGGTGATGCGGGCCAGGCCTTCGTTCCAGGCCTTGTCGCGCATCAGGATGTCGAGCAGTTCGTCGAGCGCGGCCGTCCATTGCTGGGTGGCCAGCAGCAGGCGGGCGCGGGCGAAGCGGGCGTCGAAATCGCGCTTGTTGGCGGCAATTTTGGCGTCAAAAGTGCCTATGGCCAGCGCCGGGTCTGCCTGGGTAGCTACAAAATCAATAGCGTCCATCCAGCGCTGCAGCGCGTCGAAGCGGCGGTTCTGCGCGGCCTTGGCAATCACCGGGGCAAAGGCGACCTTGGCGTCGTCGTCGCGGCCGAGCTGCAGCAGCAGCTTCACGTAGTCGAAGCGGGCCACGTCGTTGGCCGGGTCGGTGGCCACCGCGTGCTGCAGTTTTTCCAGCGCGCCTTCGGTGTCGCCGTCGGCCAGTGCGTCGATGGCTTCTTCTTCCACCGCCTCGGCTTCGAGTTCGGCGGCGCTGGGCACATGCTTGTCGAGGAATTCGCGGACCTGGCCCTCGGGCAGCGCGCCCATGAAGCCATCGACCGGCTTGCCGTCGATCAGCAGGATGCAGGTGGGCAGGCTGCGCACGCCAAAGGCGCCGCACAGCTGCTGCTCGGCGTCGGCATTGATCTTCACCAGCGAAAAGCGGCCTTCGTAGGCGGTTTCCAGCTTTTCGAGGATGGGCCCCAGCGCCTTGCAGGGCCCGCACCAGTCGGCCCAGAAGTCCACCAGCACCGGCGTGGACTTGGAGGCTTCGATCACCTCGGTTTCAAAGTTTTGCAGGGTCACATCGATCATGGGAAGGGGGGCCGGGGCCAAAAAGTAAAATCAGGGGTTTCCGCCAGCGCGCCTGCGCTTTCCATGGCGGTGTTCTTCAGGTTGGGGCCTATGACTCTAATTCAAATCGGCGTGGTGATGGGTTCCAGCAGCGATTGGGACACGATGCAGCACGCGGTGCAGATTCTGCAGCAGTTCGGCGTGGGCCACGAGGCCCGCGTGGTCTCGGCCCACCGCATGCCCGACGACATGTTTGCCTATGCCGAGGCCGCCGCCGGCCGGGGCCTGCGCGCCATCATCGCCGGCGCCGGCGGCGCCGCCCACCTGCCGGGCATGCTGGCTTCCAAGACCACGGTGCCGGTGCTCGGTGTGCCGGTGGCCAGCAAGCACCTGCAGGGCGTGGATTCGCTGCACAGCATCGTGCAGATGCCCAAGGGCATTCCGGTGGCCACCTTTGCCATTGGCGTGGCCGGTGCCGCCAACGCGGCGCTGTTCGCGGTGGCCCTGCTGGCGAGTACCGACGCGGACCTGCGCGCCCGGCTGGAAGCCTTCCGCGCCGAGCAGACCGCCGCCGCCCGTGGCATGACCCTGCCACCGTCCGTCGCATGAGCGCAGCCGTTCTTCCCGGTCAGACCCTCGGAGTGATGGGTGGGGGCCAGCTGGGCCGCATGTTCGTGCATGCCGCCCAACGCATGGGCTACAGCACCGCCGTGCTCGACCCCGACGCCACCAGCCCGGCCGGGCTGGTGAGCCACCACCATGTGCAAACCGGCTACGGCGATGCCGCCGGCCTGCAGCAGCTGGCCGCGCTGAGTGCGGCCATCACCACCGAATTCGAGAACGTGCCCGCCCCGTCGCTGGCCACGCTGGCCGCCAGCCGGCCGGTGGCCCCGGCGGCCGAGGCCGTGGCCATTGCGCAGGACCGGGCGCTGGAGAAGGCGCATTTCCGGCGCTGCGGCGTGCCCTGCGCGCCGCATGCGGTGCTCACCAGCGCAGCCGAGGTGGCCGCCGTGCCGGCCGATCTGCTGCCCGGCATCCTGAAAACCGCCCGCATGGGCTACGACGGCAAGGGCCAGGTGCGGGTGCGCACCCCGGCCGAGCTGGCCGCCGCCTGGCAGCAGCTGGGCGGTGTGGCCTGTGTGCTGGAAAAAATGCTGCCGCTGCAGGCCGAGTGCTCGGTGATCGTTGCGCGCGGTCGCGACGGGCAGCTGGTGCACTTTCCGCCGCAGCGCAACCTGCACCGCGACGGCATTCTGACGGTGACCGAGGTTTTCGAAGGAAATATGGCCCCGGCCAGCTCCCATGCTGCCGTTGACGCTGCAAAAGCGATAGCAAACGGGCTGGCTTACGTGG
>DASWYJ010000381.1:0-2024 GCA_036405035.1 Burkholderiaceae bacterium | reverse complement strand
CAGCGCAAGATCCAGTTGCGCCGCTGCACCGTCAACACCGGCCTGCCGGCGACCTCCATCAAACACCGGCAAGGACAGCAGAGCCCCCACGCTCCAGGCCCGCGCGGACCACTTGAACAGATCACCGAGCTCCGGCGAGGCATGCCCTCCCGAGGCGGTGAGTGCAATGTCGGGAAACCATGCTGCTTTCGCGACACCGAGCCGCGCCTGCGCTGCCAGGATGCCCGTTTGTGCTGCAGACACATCGGCCCGCCGGGCAAGCACCGTGGCAGGCACCCCCTCGGGAATCACGGGTAAAGCGGTTACCCAGTTGTCCGCACCAATACCGAAGCTGGTGGCCGGCTCGCCGACGAGGACGGCCAATGCATGCTCCAGTTCGGCACGGCGACGGTCGAGCGCAAGCGCATCGGCCTCGGTGGAAGCCAGCTCGGTCCGTACACGCACCACATCCAGCTCCGCCACATCCCCCGCGCGATGGCGGCGCTCCGTGAGCTGCAAACTGCCTTGGTAAGCCAAAACCGTTTCACGCACCAGGGCACGCTCGGCATCCACGGCGCGCAGGCCCAGGTAAGTCTGCGCGACCTCGGCCTGCACCAGCAGACGCGTGCTCTGCAGCAACGCGTCACGGGCCTGCGCATCCAGCAACGCGGCGTCACTTGCTCTGGCCAGACGACCGAACAGGTCCGCCTCCCAGGCAAGATCGGCACCCAGCACACCCAGCGTCGCCGGCCTCGGCCCGCCCGAGGTATTGGCCCCCGCCTGGCGCGTGGCGCTTGCACCCACACCCAGCTGTACAGACCGGTCCGCATCCGTACGACGTGCCAGCGCCCTGGCCTGGGCCAGACGGGACGCTGCTTCCTGGATGCTGGCGTTGCTGGCGCCCGCGCGCTCGGTCAAGCCATCCAGCACCGGATCGGCAAAGGCCTTCCACCACTGGCCACGCGGCTGGGCTTCGGCAGGCTGCGCAACCGTCCAGCGCTCCCCTGCTTCCTTGAAGCGAATCGGCGGCTCTGCCACCGGCGTGACGCCGCTGGCGGGAACTGTTGCACAGCCGGCCAGCACGAGTGCGGCAATCAATGGGAGGAATGTTGTGCGTGTGGCCTGCATCATCTTGTTCATGGCATGGTTCCTTGGTTTTCAGGGTTCATTGGCATGCCGTGGGGCAGCCGGCAGCGGCAGCGCGGATCCACCGCCCCCGAGCGCTGCGGCGTCGGTGTGTGGGGCTTGCCCATGCTGTTTCAGCGGCCGGTTGCCGGTGAGGCGGCGCAGCACGACATAGAAGACCGGCGTAAGGAACAGGCCGAACGCTGTCACGCCAATCATTCCGGCGAACACCGCCACCCCCATGGCATGGCGCATTTCCGATCCGGCGCCGCTGCTCAGCACCAGCGGCAGCACCCCCATCACGAATGCAAGCGAGGTCATCAGGATAGGGCGCAGGCGCAGGCGGCTGGCTTCGATGGCCGCCTGCACCGGCGTGCGGCCGGCAAACTCCAGCTCCCGCGCAAACTCCACGATCAGGATCGCGTTCTTCGCCGAGAGCCCGACCAAAACCATCAGACCGATCTGCGTGAAGACGTTGTTGTCACCGCCGGTCAGCCACACGCCGCCCATGGCGGCCAGCAGGCCCATCGGCACGATCAGCAGGATGGCCAGCGGCAGCGTGAGGCTCTCGTACAGCGCGGCCAGCACCAGAAACACCAGCAGGATCACGACCGGGAACACGATCACCGCGGAATTGCCGGCCAGAATTTCCTGGTAGGTCAGGTCCGTCCACTCGAAGCCGACGCCCTTGGGCAGCGTTTCGGCGGCGAGGCGTTCGATGGCCTGCTGCGCCTGGCCCGACGAATACCCCGGGGCCGGCCCGCCGTTGATGTCGGCGCTCAGGTAGCCGTTGTAGCGCATGGCGCGTTCGGGGCCAAAGCTGGGGCTGACTTTCATCAGTGCCGAGAGCGGCACCATCTCGCCAGAGGCGGAGCGCACCTTCAGCAGGCCCACGTCTTCCGCGCGGGCCCGGTACGGCG
>DASWYJ010000380.1:0-12854 GCA_036405035.1 Burkholderiaceae bacterium | reverse complement strand
GCCTGGCCGCATCGACACCCGCGCCGAGGTGGTCGACATCGCACCCACGCTGGCCCGCCTGCTGCGCATCGACGCGCCGGCCAGCGCCGAGGGCCGGCTGTTGCCCATCGTGGCGCCTGCGGGCACTGCGGGCCCCTGATTCGAGGTATTTTTGAATCAAATCGGCCGCTGGCCAGCGTGTTTCCTCCATAGTTTGCAATCAATTTAATAGCGTTCTGCAGTTCCCCGCTGCAGCCCCACCCACCATGCAATTTGCCTCCCGCCTCGACGCCATCGAAACCTCCGCCATCCGCGAGCTCTTCAAGCTGCTGGGCAAGCCCGGCATCATCAGTTTTGCCGGTGGTTTTCCCGACAGCGCCATGTTCGACGTCGATGGCATCCGCGAAGCCAGCCAGGCCGCGCTGGGCCAGGAGCCCGGCGCCGCTCTGCAGTACGGCGCCACCGAGGGCTACCAGCCGCTGCGCGAACAGCTCAGTGCCTTCATGGGCACCAAGGGCGCCGACGTAAAGCCCGAAGGCCTGATCGTCACCACCGGCAGCCAGCAGGCGCTGGATCTGCTGGGCAAGACCCTCATCAGCCCCGGCGACAAGGTGATTGTCGAAGGCCCTACCTTCCTGGCCACCATCCAGTGCTTTCGCCTGTACGGCGCGCAGCTCATCAGCGCACCGATCGACGGGCAGGGCGTACAGACCGACGCACTGGAAGCGTTGATCGCCGAGCACAAGCCCAAGTTCGTCTACCTCATCCCCACCTTCGGCAACCCCAGCGGTGCGCTGCTGAACCTGGAGCGCCGCAAAAAGGTGCTGGAGCTGGCCGTGCGCTACAACACCGTGGTGGTGGAAGACGACCCCTATGGCGACCTGTATTTCGGCGCAGCGCCGCCGCCACCCAGCCTGCTGGCGCTGAGCGCGCAGGTGCCCGGCAGCCGCGAACTGCTGGTGCACTGCGGCAGCCTGAGCAAGGTGCTGAGCCCCGGCCTGCGTGTGGGCTGGATGGTGGCGCCAGCCGAATTGCTGGCCAAGGCCACGATGTGCAAGCAGTTCAGCGATGCCCACACCAGCACCTTCACCCAGGCCACCGCCGCGCAGTACCTCAAGGCCGGCCGCATGCCCGCCACGCTGGCCAATGTGCGCAAGGTGTACGCCGAACGCGCCGCCGCGATGGGCGCCGCACTGGCGCGTGAACTCGGCGATGCCATCGCCTTCACGCAGCCGCAGGGCGGTCTGTTCTTCTGGGCGCGGCTTACCGGTGCCGGCGGCACCTCTACCGATGCCGCCGCCTTTGCCCAGCGCGCCATCGAACGGCTCGTGGCCTTTGTGCCCGGCGCGCCGTTCTACGCGGCGGAGCCGGACGGTGCCACGCTGCGGCTGAGCTTCGCTACCGCCGATGTGGCCCGCATCGAAGAGGGCGTGGCGCGTCTGGCCCAGGCAGTCTGACGCGCCAGCCCTTTCTCCTGCTTTAGAGCGGGCGGTCTAGCGGCGCGTCGCGCGAGGGTCAGCCGGGGCGGGGAGCCGGTGCTGTAATGCGCCGATCCGCCGCCGGCGGTTTGACCACCCGACGCACGATGCAACCCAACCTGCTGAACCAACCCCTGCGCTTGCCCAACGGCAGTGTGCTGCGCAACCGCCTGGCCAAGTCGGCCATGAGCGAGGCGCTGGGCACCTACGACAACCACCCCACGCCCCGGCTGGTCACGCTGTACCGGCGCTGGGCGGCCTCCGGCATCGGCCTGTTGGTCACTGGCAACGTGATGGTGGACCGCCGGGCGCTGGGCGAGCCGGGCAATGTGGTGATAGAGGACGAGGCCGACCTGCCGCTGCTGCGCCAGTGGGCCAGCGCCGCCACCGAGCAGGGCGCGGCAATCTGGGTGCAACTCAACCACCCGGGCAAACAATCGCCTAAGGGCTTGAACGCCCGCAACCTGTCGCCGTCGGCCGTGCCGTTTCGCCGCGATCTGACAACCTACTTCGATACCCCACACGAGGCCACCGAGGCCGAGATCCAGGACATCATCCAGCGTTTTGGCAACAGCGCGGCCATCTGCCAGCAGGCGGGCTTCAGCGGCGTGCAGATCCATGGCGCACACGGCTATCTGGTGAGCCAGTTCCTGTCGCCGCACCACAACCAGCGTACCGACGGCTGGGGCGGTAGCCCCGAGAAGCGGCGCCGCTTCGTGCTGGCGGTGTACGCCGAGATCCGCCGGCGGGTGGGGCCGGACTTCCCGGTGGGCATCAAGCTCAACTCGGCCGATTTCCAGCGCGGTGGCATGACGGAGGACGAGTCGGCCGCCACCATCCGCGCGCTCGCCGAAGCGGGCATCGACCTGATCGAGGTGTCGGGCGGCACCTATGAGGCGCCCGCCATGACGGGTGTGAGCGCCCGCAAGGCCTCCACTGTGGCGCGTGAGGCCTATTTCCTGAGCTTTGCCGAAACCCTGCGCCGGACGGTGAAGGTGCCGCTGATGGTGACCGGCGGTTTCCGCAGCGTGGCCGGCATGAACGCGGCACTGGAGAGCGGGGCGCTGGATCTGGTGGGGGTGGCCCGCCTGCTGGCCATCGACCCCGATGCACCGGCTGCCCTGCTGCGCGGCGAAGACAGCCGCCAGCGTGTGCAGCCGATCCGCACCGGCATTGCGCTGGTGGACCGCGCGGCCATGATGGAGATTTTCTGGTACACCCGCCAGCTCAGGCGCATCGCCGATGGCGGAGCGCCTCGCCCGGGGGAGAGCGGGTTGTGGTCCTTCTTGGCTTCGGTGGCGCACAGCGGCTGGGGAAGCTTTCGCACCCGCCGCCTGCGGGCCTGAGCCGGGCTCAGTCCTTGGCCGGCGGGCGCTTGGCCAGTTGCGCCCAGTGCAGCAGGCCAAACAGCAGCGTGAGCGTGACTCCGTCGATCAGTGCGCCGGGTTGCTGGCGCAACAGGCGCAGCACCGCCAGCAGTTCCAGCGCGTGGATGGCCAGCAGGCCCAGCGCCAGGTAATGCACCAGCGTGACGCCGGGAAAGGGCCAGACCGCGCCCACCAGGCTGGTCAGGTAGATGGCGAGACAAGCTGCCTTGAACGTGTTGTGCATGGGCTGGGAGTTTAGTGTTCTGGTGTCGGTACCATGCACAATCGCTGCACCATAGGCGACACACAACAGGGGGCAGCATGCGCAAGGGCGAGGGCGGAGGCCTGGTGTATTCCACCGACAGCGGCCGCATGTGCCCGGGCTGCCGCCAGCCGGTGGCCGCGTGTGTGTGCCGGCTGGCCAAGGCCGCTCCGGCCGGTGATGGCGTGGTGCGCGTGAGCCGCGAAACCAAGGGGCGCGGTGGCAAGGCCGTGACGCTGGTGCGCGGCCTGGCGCTGGCGCCGGACGCACTGGCCACCATGGCCAAGCAGCTGCGCACGCAGTGTGGTGCTGGCGGCACGGTGAAAGACGGCGTGGTCGAGATCCAGGGCGATCACGCCGACCGCGTGGTGGCGCTGCTCCAGCAGCAGGGCTTTACGGTCAAGCGCGCTGGCGGCTGACGGCGCTGCGGGACGCGCGGTCAATCCACAGTACAGTCCTGCCATGCCACCGCAACTCACGCACGCTTGGGCACGGGTTACCGAATTTCTGAACCATCTCCGGGGGCTCGCACGCCGCCATCCGGTGCGTGCGGCGCTGGTCCTGCCGGGCCTGGTGCTGGTGTATCTACTGGTATTGCTGGCGTTCCTGCCCAGTACGGCTGATCTGCGCAAGGCCCGCTCCGAGGTGCCCTCGACCGTGGTGTCGGCCGATGGGGTGGTGCTGGCCGAGTTCAAGCGCCTGAACCGGCAGTGGGTGCCGCTGGTCAAGGTGGCGCCCAGTGTGGTGCAGGCGCTGATCGCCACCGAAGACCACCGTTTCTACAGCCACCACGGCATCGATTTCCAGCGCACGGCGGCGGCCGTGTTCCATACGCTGCGCGGCGATTTGCAGGGCGGCTCCACCATCACGCAGCAGCTGGCGCGCAACCTCTACCCGGAGGAGATTGGCCATTCCCTCAGCATCCACCGCAAGGCAAAAGAGGCGCTCACCGCGCTGAAGATCGAGGCGCTCTACGCCAAGGACGAGATCCTGGAGATCTACCTCAACACGGTGCCTTTCCTGTACAACGCCTTCGGCATCGAGATGGCGGCGCGCACCTATTTCGACAAATCCGCCAGCCAGCTGAACGTGCTCGAATCGGCCACGCTGATCGGCATGCTCAAGGGCACCAGCTACTACAACCCGGTGCTCAATCCCGAGCGCGCCCGCGCCCGGCGCAACGTGGTACTGGCGCAGATGGTCAAGCACAACAAGCTGGAGGCCACACGCGCCACGGCGCTGGCCAAGCAGCCGCTCAAGCTCGATTTCGAGCGGCAGGACACCGCGCTTGGCCCCGCTGCGCACGTGACGCAGTGGCTGCGCCGCTGGCTGATCTCCTGGGCCGACGCACGCAACCTCAACATCTATTCCGATGGTCTGGTGGTACGCACCACGCTGCACGCCAAGCTGCAGAAGGCCGCCAACCAGGCGCTGGCGCGCCAGCTCGACGTGCTGCAGCCGCAGGCCGACCGGCGGCGCCCGCGCGGCCAGGAGCGGGTGCTGCTGCAGGCCGGTTTTATGGCGCTGGACCCGCGCAACGGCCATGTGATGGCCTGGGTGGGCAGCCGCGATTTCGCGCAGGAGGAGTTCGACCATGTCAGCCAGGCGCGCCGGCAGCCCGGCTCGACTTTCAAGCCTTTTGTCTATGGTGCGGCGTTCGAGATGGGCATGCTGCCGAGCGATGAACTGGTGGACCAGGCGCTGGCCATCCGCATTCCCGGTGGCGGCGTCTGGAGCCCCAGCGACGGCAGCACGCCGCCCAGTGGCCTGCCGATGACACTGCATGACGGCCTTGCCTTCTCCAAGAACACCATCACGGCGCAGCTCATGATGCAGGTGGGGCCGCAGCGTGTGGCCCGGCTGGCACGGGCGCTGGGTGTGCGCCAGAGCCCGCTCGACGAAGTGCCCTCGCTGGCGCTGGGCACCAGCCCCGTCACGCTGCGCGAAATGGTGGCCGCGTACGGCGCCATTGCCAACGGCGGCCGCTACCTGCAGCCGGTGCTGGTGCTGCAGGTGGAAGACCGGCAGGGCAACCTGCTGCAGGGTTTCGTGGTGCCTCCGCCCGAGCAGGCCATGCCGCAGACCGAGGCGCTGCAGCTGGTGAATGTGATGCGCGGCGCGGTGGACGAAGGCACCGGAACCGCGATCCGCAGCCGCTACGGCATCCAGGCCGACGTGGCCGGCAAGACCGGCACCACGCAGGACAACACCGATGGCTGGTTCATCCTGATGCACCCGCAGCTGGTGGCGGGCGCCTGGGTGGGTTTCAATGACAGCCGCATCACGATGGGCGATGCCTGGGGGCCCGGTGCCCGTAGCGCGTTGCCCATGGTGGGCGATGTGTTCCAGCAGGCATTGCGCACGCGCTGGATCGATCCCCAGGCCGCGTTCGACATTCCACGTTCCCGGCCACAGCCGGCCGAGCCGGCGCCGCCCGACGTGCCGCAGCCGATCCAGGACCTGACGGATTTCATTGGCCGGCTGTTCCGGCGCCCCTAGCGGCAGTCTTGGCCGCTGCTGCGCCGGGGGCTAGGGAGACCGGTGCAGGCGCGGCGCAGCCAGCAGCGCCAGGTTGTCGGCAATCGCCGCGTCCACATCGCGCCAGCGCCCGGCAGGGAATGCCGCCACGGCGGTTTGCAGCGATTGCAGATCCTTCACGCTGGGAGCCACCTTGATCTGCGCAATGGCGGCCGCACTGTTGCCGCCCCGCACGATGGCCAGCACCTTCGCTGCCCAGGGCGTGGTTTTGGAGCGGGGGGTCATGGCTGCGCCTCCGCCAGCACCGGCTGTTGCTGCAGCGCCTGGTACACCCGCAGCGCGGCCCAGGCATCGTTGGCGGCGTACACCAGCTGCGCTTCGCTGAGCTGCTGAGCCGCCCAGTTGGAGGTGGCGGCCTTTTTCGATTTCAGGAAACGCCGCCCGAACATCACGGCCACGGCCGCTTTCACGCCCATGTCCTTGCGCCAGCCGCGTTCACGGAACGTGGTGTTGAGATCCAGGATGCCCTGTGGTGCGATGCCCAGCTTGTGGGTGATGCGGCGCACATCGTCGCCCAGGCCAAAGCCGGCTTTCACGATACCCGGCTGGGCCAGCAACGCGGCGGCCACGGCCCGGCATTCGGCGTCGTGCAGCTGGAACACATAGCCATGCCCCGGCGTGGCGAGCTGGACCGTGTGGGGACCGTCGGAGGCCTCGTTTTTCAGGAATGTGGGCTTCGATTCGGTATCAAACCCCCATACCGGCTCGCTGGCCAGTGCGGTCTGGGCCTGGCGCGCCTGCGCGGCCGTGCGGACCAGCACAATGCGGTCCAGCCCCAGGCGCTCGAAAGGTTCCAGCAGCGCAATCGCGTCGCTGGAGGGAGGGAAATGGCGTGTGGACATGCCGCACTGTAGCGCGCGGTACCATCCACCATGAAAAAAACATTCCAGTTGCACAGGGAAGGCCACCATCCGGACCGGGTGGTCGAGGCCGTCAAGCATGAAATCCGCAAATACATCCGGCGCGAGCGGCGGCGGGAGTTGCCGCCCGGTGCGTATTTCTGGGATTTCGACTGCAAATTCGGCCCGTCAGCCGACGATGCCAGCGTGATCCACCTCGCCGAAATCACCGCGCGCATCGACGCCACGGTACGCGAGGGCGGCAAGCAGTTCTATCTGGAAATCCTGGCGCGCCAGGCCCAGCGCACGCCACGCCCGGCCGCCGACGACGCACCGGCCGAGGACTGATTGCCCCCTTGCAATGCAGGGGCCGGCCGCCCCCGTTTCGCGCCACCGTCCTACAGAGGGGGCTGGCCGGCGGGCCTAGACTCCCCAGCACCATGCATCCCAAGCTCCAACAGGCCACCGAGATGGCCCGCCAGTTTCCCATGGCCGCACGCAGCTTCCTGCAGGGGGCCGCGCAGGCCGCCCGGCGCCATCCCTGGCGGGCGGCCGCCGTGCTGCCCGCGCTGGTGCTGCTGTATGTGCTGGTATTGATCCCGTTCACGCCGGGCATCGGGGACATCCGCAAGGCGCGTACCGAGCGGCCGGCGGTACTGCTCTCGGCCGATGGCAAGGAACTGGCCGCGTTCAAGCGCACCAACCGCGAATGGGTGGTGCTCGGGGATGTGGCGCCCCAGGTCGTCACGGCACTCATTGCCACCGAAGACCACCGCTTTTACGAACACCACGGCATCGACGTGCGGCGCACGCTGGCGGCCGTGCTGCACACGCTGCGCGGCGACCGGCAGGGGGGCTCCACCATCAGCCAGCAGCTCGCCCGCAATCTGTATCCCGACGACATCGGCCGCGCGCCCACGCTGACGCGCAAGATCAAGGAAGCCATCACCGCGCTGAAGATCGAGGCGGTCTACAGCAAGGACGAAATCCTCGAAACCTATCTCAACACGGTGCCTTTCCTGTACAACGCGCAGGGCATCGAGATGGCGGCCCGTACCTATTTCGACAAGCCGGCCAGCAAACTCGACGTGCTCGAATCGGCCACGCTGATCGGCATGCTCAAGGGCACCCGCTACTACAACCCGGTACTCAATCCCGAGCGGGCATTGCAGCGCCGCAATACCGTGCTGGGCCAGATGGTCAAGCACCATCGCCTCAGCGAGGCGCAGCTGGTGCAGCTGAAGAAGAAACCGCTCAAGCTCGACTTCGAGCGGCAGGACACGCTGGTGGGCCCGGCGCCCCATTTCAGCCAGCACCTGCGCCGCTGGCTGATCGACTGGGCCGACCGCAACGGCTACAACATCTACGACGATGGCCTGGTGGTGCGCACCACCATCGACGCACGGCTCCAGGCGCTGGCCAACCAGGCGGTGGCGCGCCAGGCCAGCAGGCTGCAGGCCGTGGCCAGCGCCGACTGGAGCCCGCGCACCTGGAGCAGCAGCAAGACGCTGGTGCAGGCCCTGGTGCGCGAGGCGCCGGAGTACCGTGCGGCCCGCGAAGCCGGCCAGAGCGAGGAGCAGGCGCTCAAGCAGTTGCTTGCCAATGCCACCTTCATGCAGGAGCTGCGCCAGGACAAGACACGGCTGCAGGCCGGGTTCGTGGCCATCGATCCGCGCAACGGCCAGGTGCGGGCCTGGGTGGGCAGCCGCGATTTCAACCTCGACCCGTTTGACCATGTGCAGCAGGCCCGGCGCCAGCCGGGTTCGACCTTCAAGCCTTTTGTGTACGGCGCGGCATTTGCACAGGGCGCACGGCCGGGCGACACCTTTATCGACCAGGCGGTGGAAATCCCGCTGGGAGGCAAGGCGGTCTGGCGGCCCACCGACGGGGGCGAACCCAGCGGCCGTGCGATGAGCCTGCGCGAAGGCCTGACCTATTCCAAGAACACCATCACCGCGCAGCTGATGCAGCAGGTCGGGCCGGCGCGCGTGGCGCAGATGGCGCAGTCCATGGGGGTGCGCCAGAGCACGCTGGAGGCCGTGCCGTCGCTGGCACTGGGCACCAGCCCGGTCACGTTGCTGGAGATGGTGTCGGCCTACGGCACCATTGCCAACAGCGGCAACTTCGCTGCCCCGCAGCTGGTGACCCGCATCGAAGACCGGAACGGCAAGGTGCTGGAGGAGTTCCAGTCCGCGCCGTCCGAGCCGGCGATGGAGGGCGCGGTAGCCGACACGCTGCTCGACGTGATGCGTGGCGTGGTCGACCAGGGCACCGGCGCCGGCGTGCGCACGCGCTTTGGCGTACAGGCCGACGTGGCCGGCAAGACCGGCACCACCCAGAACAATACCGACGGCTGGTTCATCCTGATGCACCCGCAACTGGTGGCCGGCGCATGGATGGGCTTCAACGACAGCCGCATTACGATGCGTGGCAACTACTGGGGGCAGGGCGCACACAACGCGCTGCTGGTGGTGGGTGATTTTTTCCAGCAGGGCCTGCGTGCCAAAGCGATCGATGCCGATGCCCGTTTTTCCGCACCGCACGTGGTGGAAGCGCCACCTCCGGCTGAACCGGATGCCGGGTATTCCGACGGTTATCCTCCCGGCGCGGTGCAGCCGGCTTTTCCCGTGCCCACCGACCCGCCGCCGCCCACGCCCTATCCGCAGGTGCCTCCCCGCGGGGTGTCCGCCGAGCCTTCGGGGCGCGCTGCGCCGCCTGCAGGCGATGGGCCGTCGCCAGCGGTTCCGCAAGCGGGCCGGGCGCCGTTTGTCGAGGTGGTGGTGCCTGTGGCGGGCCAGCCGGTGCGGCTGCAGCGCGCAGGCAATGCGGTGGTGGTCGCGCCGCGCCAGCCCGCGGACACCCCCACCCCCACCGACGGCACGCTGCGCGAACCGCCTGGCGCGAATTAGGGAGCTTCTGCAAGACAGGCCCTGCCGGGCTTCAGGGAGGCACGCCACTGCGGCGGGCACGCAGCGCCAGCACTGCCAGCACCAGGCCCGCCAGAACCCAGCCGATGGGTGGCAGCGCGGCCAGCATCGGCTGCATGTCGGCCTGCTGGGGGAGGTGCATGGCCACCATGGCAATGCGGGTCAAGGCGGCCAGCGCCAGCAGCATGAAAAGGCCGCCAGTGGCCGCGCCTTCGTGCCCGCTGCTGCCCAGCGCCACGGCGCTTGCCACTGCGCTCATCAGCACGGCCGCCCAGGCCGCACCTGCCACGGCCTGCAGCAGCACCAGCGCGGTGAGCGAGCCGGCGCCGGGTGCCAGGCCGCTGGCCAGCCCGCCCACCACACCTCCCGCCGCCATCACGGCCATGCCGCCGAAACGGCGGGTGGCGTAGCTGGCCGGCAGCACCAGCAGGCTGAAACCGATCCAGAACACCGGCATCAGGTATTCCAGCGCCGTGGCGGATGCAAAACGCAGGTAGAGCGGCGCTGCATTCAGTGCCGTGTGGATCTGGAAGCCCAGGGCCAGCAATGCCACGGCCGCAAAAAATACCGGAACCCCGGCGGACATGCGGGCCTGTACCAGCTGTGGGGGTGGGGCCGTGCGCACCAGCCGCTTCTCGGCCCATACCAGCGCACTGGCCGCCACCACCAGCGCCACGCTGGCCAGCACGAAGGGCAGGCGGGGATCGGTGCCGCGCAATTGCACCGTGAGGTAGGGTGCCAGCGCGCCGGCCAGGCCCATGCCCAGCAGCATCAACCCGGCCATCCATGGCACCGCCGGTTTGGCCACGTGGCGGCCCAGCAATGTGGCCGGAGGTGCCCGCAGGGCTGCGGACGTGAGTGTCCAGATGAAGGTGATCGCCAGCAGCAATGCCGGTGAAGCGGCGGGTGCAACCAGCGGCAGCGCCACGAAGGCCAGGCAGGAGAGGGCGGTGAGGCCGGCCATCCAGGCCCCCAGCCGGCCCAGCGTGCGCACCACCCGGTCGGCGGCCACGCCGGCGAACAGGTCCGTCACTGCGAACACGGCCTGGTCGGCCATCAGGATCAGGGGCACCCAGCCTGCGGGAATGCCGGCTTGCGCGGCGAGCTGCGGCAGGTAGATGACATAGACCGTCCAGCAGGTGACGAAGAAGAACTGGACCACACCCAAGTAGATGCCCACAGCCTGCATGCCGGATCCTCCGAAGCAGGCGCCAGCATAGCGCGGGGGCCGCGGAACGCCAAGGCACACGCGGCCCGCAAGCTGGCACATCCCTTGCATCACAACTTGTATACAAGTATGGATGCTTTGATATGGTGCATACCACCCACCCTCGCGTTTTGCCCGCTGCCACGGGTTCGGCATTCGCGCCGCAGGCCTGGCTGCACCGGCCCGGGCAGCCGCTGCCGCCGGTGGCCAGCGGTGCGCTGGCTGGCCTGCAGTTCGCGGTAAAGGACAACATTGACGTGGCGGGCTGGCCCACCACTGCCGCCTGCCCGGCATTCACCCGTGTGCCGGCCAGCCACGCCACGGTGGTGCGCCGCCTGCTCGGCGATGGTGCATCGCTGGTGGGGAAAACCAATCTCGACCAGTTTGCCTGCGGGCTCAACGGCAGCCGTTCACCGTATGGTGCCGTGCCCAACGCCTTCCATGCGGATTACGTCTCCGGCGGCTCCAGTTCGGGTTCAGCCTATGTGGTGGCAACCGGCCAGGTCGATTTTGCGCTGGGCACCGACACGGCCGGTTCGGGCCGGGTGCCGGCGGGGCTGAACAACATCGTGGGCATCAAGCCGTCGCGGGGGCTCATCAGCGCGTGTGGCGTGGTGCCGGCGGCGCAGAGTGTGGATTGCGTGTCGATCTTTGCCCGCAGCGTGGGCCTGGCCGCGCAGGTGCTGGCGTCCGCGCTGGGATATGACGCACAGGACCCGTATGCCCGCCCGCTGCCGCTGGCCAGCCAGCCCTGGGGCAGCAGCTTCCGCTTTGGCGTACCCGACACGCTGGCCTTTTTTGGCGACGCCCAGGCCGAGGCCGCTTTTGCCGATGCAGTGGCGCAACTGCAGGCCCTCGGTGGTGTACCGGTGCGCATCGACTTCAGCCCGCTGCAGCAGGCGGCCGCGCTGCTGTACGACAGTGCGCTGGTGGCCGAACGCTACGCGGCGGTCCGCCCGTTTTTCGATGCCCATGCGGATGCGGTGATGGAGCCGGTCCGTGGCATTCTGGCGCAGGGGCGGCAGTACAGTGCGGCCGACTGGTGCGACGCGCAGCTGCGGCTGCGGGCCTGCGGCCAGCGGGCCGCCGCCATGTGGCAGGCCATCGACGTGCTGCTGGTGCCCACCGCTCCCACGCACTACACCATTGCGCAGATGCAGGCCGATCCGGTGGCGCTGAACCGCAACCTCGGTGCCTATACCAACTTCGTCAACCTGCTTGACTACGCCGCCATTTCGGTGCCCAGCAGCATCCGGCCCGATGGGCTGCCGTTTGGCATCACCCTGATTGCGCCGGCAGGCGCCGACTGGCCGCTGGCTGAACTGGGGCAGCGCTACCACCATGCCACCGGTTTACCGCAGGGTGCGCTGGCCGAGCCCCTGCCTGCACCGCTGGTGATTCCCGGCCTGGCCACCGAGCCCATGGTGCAGGTGGCGGTGGTGGGCGCGCACCTTTCGGGCATGCCGCTCAACAGCCAGCTCACCGCGCGCGGTGCCACGTTGCTGGCCTGCACCGAGACCGCACCGCAGTACCGGCTGTATGCGCTGCCCGGCACTGTGCCGTCCAAGCCGGGCCTGCTGCGCGTGGCTGCCGCGCAAGGCGCACGCATCGCGCTGGAGGTGTGGCAGATGCCGGCGCGCCACTACGGCAGTTTCGTTGCGCTGATTCCGTCGCCACTGGGCATTGGCACGCTGCTGCTGGCCGATGGCAGCAGCGTCCAGGGCTTTGTGTGTGAACCCGCCGCGCTCGATGGCGCACTGGACATTTCGCACCACGGTGGCTGGCGCAGCTACACCGCGTCGCTGCAGGCGGCCCCCTGATTTCCTTCCCCCACCATCCCGCGTTTCGTTTCACCTGGAGAAAGCCATGCGCCCTGTTGATCCCTCCGATTCCCCCACACCGCCCGCCGCGCTCCAGCGCCGCCGGGTACTGGCCACGGCAGCTTCCGTGGTGGCCGTGGGCGCGCTGGGCGCACCCGCTTGGGTGCGGGCACAGAGCGGCCCGAAGATCCGCATCGGCTACTGGCCCGTGGCCGCCGGATTGCCGTTCTTCGTGGCGATGGAGAAAGGCTATTTCAAGGAAGAAGGTTTGAACGTGGAGGCGCTCAAGTTTGCCGGCGCGCAGCAGGTGATGGAGGCCATGCTGTCGGGCCGTTCCGACGGCAGCGCCAACGGCACCGGCTCCGGCAACCTGGGCGTGGGCGAAATTGCCTCTCCCGGGCTGTACAAGATCATTGCCACCAACCCGAGCAACGCCA
>DASWYJ010000379.1:0-4455 GCA_036405035.1 Burkholderiaceae bacterium | reverse complement strand
GCCCGTCATGTCCAAGACTGCCTGTCTCCCCTTCGACCCGGTCGAGTTCATCGACGCGGAAGACGACGTGGTCGCCTACCTCAATGCCGCCATCGACGACGGCGACCCCGCGCTGCTGGTGCATGCGCTGGGGGTGATTGCCCGGGTGCGCCGCATCAGCCAGAAACCCGGCACCGCCGGCGCGGTGGACCTCGCCGCCGTGGACCGCGCGCTGGGCGGCCCGGGCCCGGTGGGACTGGGCGACACGCTGGCGGCCATCAAGGCGCTCGGCGTCAAGCTGCAGGTGGCGCGCTACTGACGGCGGGGGTGCGGCGGGGTGCCCGGCGCTGTGTCTGGTTGTAAGCCCGGTTGCCGGCGGCGGGGCATTGCCCTACAGTGGCAGCGCACAACCAGGCTGCTCCCGGCCTGTCCAACAACCGGAAACCCGACTCCATGAACACATTCAAACGCACCCTGGCCTCCCTGCTGATCGTCTGCATGGCCACCGCCGGCATGCCCATGATGGCCAACGCGGGCATCGTCTCCACCGAGCAGGCCATCACCAGCCAGTCTGCGGTGGACAACCGCACCAAGGTCGACAACTTCCTGGCCCGGGCCGACGTGCGCGAGGCCATGGTCGCCCAGGGCATCGATGGCGCAGCCGCGGCCGACCGCGTCAAGGCCATGTCGGATGCCGAAGTGGCGCAGCTCGCCAACCGCGTCGACCAGGCGCCCGCTGGCGGCGAAATCCTCGGCATCCTGTTTACCGTCTTCATCGTGCTGCTGATCACCGACATCCTGGGCCTGACCAAGGTCTTCCCGTTCACCCGATCGGTGCGATGAGTTTCTGGCCGCGCGCCATCCGGACCCCCGCCGTGGCGGGGGTTTTCATTGGTGCGCTGCTGCTGCTCGGCGGCTGCGCCACGCCGCAGGTGGCATCGCTCGAAGCCGCCTGGCCTGCCGGACTGCCCACCACGGCACAGATTGGCACGGTGCCGTTTTACCCACAGGACGAATACCAGTGTGGGCCGGCGGCACTGGCCATGGTGCTTACCGCAGCCGGTGTGCCCCGCACGCCCGAGGTCCTGAAGGAGCAGGTCTACCTGCCCGGCCGCGAAGGCTCGTTGCAGGCTGACATGCTGGCTGCCACCCGCCGCAACGGGCTGCCGGCCTATACGCTGGCGCCACGCATCGAGAGCCTGCTGCGCGAGGTCGCCGCCGGCCACCCGGTGGTGGTGTTGCAGAACCTGGCCTTTTCGTTTGCGCCGGTCTGGCACTACGCGGTGGTGATTGGCTTTGACCGCGAGCGCAATAGGCTCACGCTGCATTCCGGTGTGACCGAGCGGCTGGAGATGTCGCTCTTCACTTTCGAGCGGACCTGGGAGCGGGGCGGGTACTGGGCCCTGCTGGCATTGCCACCCACCCGCCTGCCGGCCAGCGCCGGGCCGGACGACTATGCGGCGGCGGTTGCGGTGCTGGAGCGCGTGCATGCCGGGGTGGCGCAAACGGCCTACAGCACCGCGCTGCAGACCTGGCCCGACAACCGTGCGCTGCTGCTGGGTGCCGGCAACACGGCCTACGCACTGGGCCAGCACGAACGCGCCGCCAGCGCGTATGGCATTGCCACCGTGGCGCACCCGGACTTTGCCGATGCCTGGAACAACCTGGCGCAGGTGCTGCTGGATCTGGGCCGGAAACAGCAGGCCACCGATGCCATTGCGCGGGCCGTGGCCCTCGGCGGGCCGCGTTTGCCGCAGTACCTGGCCCTGCAGGCAGAAATTCAAGCCAAATAGCCTGCTGGCCAGCGCCAGCACTATGTGGTTAGCTACTGATTCAGTAGCGAATCACAGCACTTCCACCGGCGCGCCTTGGCCGCGCGGGGCAATGGCACCGATCTCGTAGACCTGCTCACCGGCCGCGCGCAGCGTGGCCGCCGTGGCGGCCGCTTCGGCCGCAGCCACCACCACCACCATGCCAATGCCGTTGTTGAAGGTGCGGTTCATCTCGAAATCGCTGATGCCGGCGGTGGCCTGCAGCCAGGCAAAGAGTTCGGTCTGGGGCCAGCTGCCCTTTTTCAGGTGGGCGGCGGTGCCTTCCGGCAGCACACGGGGAATGTTTTCCAGCAGGCCGCCGCCGGTGATGTGGGCCAGTGCCTTGATGGGGTGAGCCGCCAGCGCTGCCAGCACGTTCTTCACGTACAGCCGGGTCGGCTCCATCACCGCCTGCTTGAACGGCTTGCCGTCCAGTGTGGCGGGCAGCTGGGCACCGGCCCGCTCGATGCACTTGCGCACCAGCGAGAAGCCGTTGGAATGCACGCCGCTGGAGGCCAGGCCCAGCACCACGTCGCCCGGCTGCACGCTGGCGCCGGTGAGGATTTTCGATTTTTCCACCGCGCCCACGGCAAAGCCGGCCAGGTCGTATTCGCCGGCCGGGTACATGCCCGGCATCTCGGCGGTTTCGCCGCCGATCAGCGCGCAGCCGCTCAGCTCGCAGCCCTTGGCAATGCCGCCCACCACCGCGGCGGCGGTGTCCACGTCGAGCTTGCCGCAGGCGAAGTAGTCGAGGAAAAACAGCGGCTCGGCGCCCTGCACCAGCACGTCGTTCACGCTCATGGCCACCAGGTCGATACCCACGGTGTCGTGCATCTGCCATTCGAACGCCAGCTTGAGCTTGGTGCCCACGCCGTCGGTGCCACTCACCAGCACCGGCTCCTTGTAGCGCTTGGGCACTTCGAACAGCGCGCCGAAACCGCCGATACCGGCCAGCACGCCTTCGCGCATGGTTTTCTTTGCCAGCGGCTTGATGCGTTCGACGAGGGCGTCGCCCGCGTCGATGTCAACGCCGGCGTCTTTGTAGGAGAGGGGGGTGGGTGTGGAAGAGCTCATGTGGGGTGGCCTGGCGGGATGAAGGCCCTGGCGGACTAGAATTTGCCCATATTTTACGGGCTCGCCCCCGCCATACCCCATGCAATTCACTTCCGCCCAAAAGCGCGCCTTCACCTGGGTCGGGATCGCGGCGCTGGCCGTGCTGGCAATCTGGCTGCTGGGCCCGGTTCTCACCCCGTTTGTGGTGGCCGCCGTGCTGGCCTACGCGCTCACGCCGCTGGTCGACAAACTCGACGACGCCGGCAAGGGTCGGCTGCCGCGTGTGCTGGCGGTGCTGCTGGTGGAGGTGGTGTTCATTCTGCTGCTGCTGTCATTGCTGCTGATGATGGTGCCCATCCTGGCCAAGGAGCTGCCGCTGCTGCGCGAGCAGGTGCCGGTGCTGGCCGACCGCCTCAACACCTCGCTGGCGCCCTGGCTGGCGCAGTTCGGCATCAAGCTCTCGCTCGATGTGGCCAGCATCAAGGCCTTTGTGCTGAAGTACCTGAATGCCAACTTCGAGGACGCCTTCGGCTCGCTGCTGTCCTCGCTCAAGCTGGGCGGCAGCGTGGCGCTGGCGATTGTCGGCAACGCGGTGATGATCCCGGTGGCGCTGTTCTACCTGCTGATGGACTGGGACAAGTTTGTTGCCCGCGTGCTGGAACTGGTGCCGCTGCACATGCGCGCCTCCTACGACAGCTTCACCAACGAGGCCGATGCCGTGCTGGGCCAGTACCTGCGCGGCCAGCTGCTGGTGATGCTGATTCTGGCGGTGTTCTACAGCGCCGGCCTGGCGCTGTTCGGGCTCGATCTGGCGCTGCCCATCGGCATCTTCACCGGGCTGGCGGTGTTTGTGCCCTACCTCGGTTTCGGTTTCGGCCTGATCCTGGCCATCCTCGCGGGTTTGCTGGAGTTCACCCAGCAGGCCGGGCCGCTGAAGGCGGTGGTGATGGTGGCCGTGGTGTACGGCGCGGGGCAGATGCTGGAAAGCCTGTACCTCACGCCACGGCTGGTGGGGGAGCGCATTGGCCTGCATCCGCTGATGGTGATCTTTGCGCTGCTGGCCTTTGGCCAGATCTTCGGCTTCATCGGTGTGCTGATCGCGCTGCCCGCCAGCGCCGTGCTGCTGGTGGCGGTGCGCCGGGTGCGCGAAAGCTACCTGGCCAGCCGGCTCTATACAGGCTGAATATGGCCCCCACGTTCGCACACTGCGTGTTGCTTCCTGCCCCCCGAGGGGGCCGCATTTTTCCTTGGGGCGGCCCGGCGGAAAAACAGACCACATGAAACAGATCGCGCTGGACATCGCGCTGGCGAGTGGCCCCACGCTGGCCAATTTCTTTCCAGGGGCCAACGCCGCCGCGCTGCAACATTTGCAGCTCTGGCTGGGCGACGCGGCGCAGACCCGTTCGCCAGTGCCGAGCTATTTCTGGGGCCCGCCGGGCAGCGGCAAAAGCCACCTGTTGCGGGCGGTGCAGGCGGCGCTGCAGCAGCAGGGCGATACCGTGGGCTGGCTCGACGCATCAGTGGCGCGGCCGCCGGAGTTTTCCACGCAGTGGTCGGTGGTGCTGCTCGACGAGGTGCACCGCTACAGCGCCAGCCAGCAGCATGCGGCCTT
>DASWYJ010000378.1:0-2768 GCA_036405035.1 Burkholderiaceae bacterium | reverse complement strand
AAGATGAGGCCGAGCACCAGGTGCTTGTATTCGGCGGCGTCCATGTTGGCGCGCAGCTTGTCGGCCGTGGCCCAGAGTGTTTTTTTGATGTCGGCGAGCATGTGTGTGGGGAGGTGGTCGAATTGGCACCGGTTCGACTTGCAGAAAAACAGGAGTCGCTGTACCCGGCAATTTCCACGCGTCGGGGTCGGCAATGTGGGCGCGCTTGATGGGCCGCGTGGGTGGGTGGGGGCTGTGTTCGCTCGGGCGATTGTGCCGCTGCCTGCAAGGTGCTGTTACGGCTTGGCAGCCCGTTCTGTGGCTTCCATCCTGGCCCAGGCCTGGAGCAATTTGGTGCCCACCCACAGGAATGGCAGGGCCATCAAGGCCCATAGCTCCCAGAACAGCAGGGTGACGGCCAGGCCCATGACGGCAACGCCGGCGTAGGGGTGTACCACCCACACCAACAGAAAACCGGCGAAGAAGATTTTCAGTGCAACGTCCAGCATGGCAAGCGGTAACCTCGCTGTAAAACTGACGATCCAGGCGGCTGGTCCGTCCGCTGCCCCGCAGATGGGTTGGATGATTGACGAGGCCGTTCGAAATCATCAAATGGTGCCCGGGGCCGGAATCGAACCGGCACGCCTTACGGCGGGGGATTTTGAGTCCCCTGCGTCTACCAATTTCACCACCCGGGCAGGCAAGAAACGAAGACCGAAATTATGGCACAGTGCGGGGTATGGACTACCCCACGATTGAAGACGCCGTCGGTAAAACCCCGGTGGCGGCCCTGCAGCGCATTGGCGCTGCCGACAACGCCGCGCGCGGCAACGTATTGCTTGGCAAGCTCGAAGGCAACAACCCGGCCGGTTCGGTGAAGGACCGGCCGGCGCTTTCCATGATCCGGCGCGCCGAGGAGCGCGGCGATATCAAGCCGGGCGACACGCTGATCGAGGCCACTTCCGGCAACACCGGCATCGCGCTGGCGATGGCGGCCGCCATCAAGGGCTACCGCATGGTGCTGGTGATGCCGGAAGACCTGAGCATCGAGCGCGCGCAGACCATGAAGGCCTTTGGCGCGGAACTCATCCTCACGCCCAAGAGCGGGGGCATGGAGTACGCGCGCGACCTGGCCGAGAACATGCAGCGCGAAGGCAAGGGCCGCGTGCTCGACCAGTTTGCCAACCAGGACAACCCGCGCATCCACTACGAGACCACCGGCCCGGAAATCTGGGAGCAGACCGGCGGGCGCATCACGCATTTCGTCAGCGCGATGGGCACCACTGGCACCATCACCGGTGTGTCGCGCTTCCTGAAGGAGAAGAATCCGGCGATCCAGATCGTGGGCGCCCAGCCCAGCGAGGGTTCGCGCATCCCCGGCATCCGCAAGTGGCCCGAGGCCTACATGCCCAAGATCTACGACGCCACCCATGTCGACGAAACGGTGCTGGTGAGCCAGGAGAACGCCGAGGAAATGTGCCGCCGGCTGGCCCGCGAAGAGGGTATTTTTGCCGGCATCTCGGCCGCCGGTGCCTGCTGGGTGGCCCTGGAAATTGCCAAGCGCGAGACCAATGCCACCATTGTGTTCGTGGTGTGCGACCGGGGCGACCGCTACCTCTCCACCGGGGTATTTCCCGCGTGATTTGAAGGAAAAATGGCCTCTGGCCAGCGCCGTTCCTGCATAGTTTGCTGCTGATTCAATAGCAACCGGGGATTCCATGAGCTCTGCTTTCCGCTTCTGCCCGCAATGTGCAACCCCGCTGGAATGGCTGGCCCAGCTGGAAGACGGCGGCGCAAAGGAGCGGCTGCGCTGCGTGGCCTGTGGCTACACCCACTGGAACAATCCCACGCCGGTACTGGCTGCTGTGGTGGAGTACGGCGGGCAGCTACTGCTGGCGCGCAATGCGGCGTGGAGCGGCCGGGTGTTTGCGCTGATCACCGGCTTCATGGAGGCTGGCGAAACGCCGCAGGAGGGCATTGCGCGCGAGGTGAAGGAAGAAACCAACCTCGACGCCACCGCGGTCCACCTGATCGGCGTGTACGACTTCCAGCGCATGAATCAGGTCATCATTGCCTACCATGTGGTGGCCGAGGGCACGGTGCAGCTGTCACCCGAGCTGGCCGAGTACAAGCTGTATGCTCCGGAAGCGGTGAAGTGCTGGCCGGCAGGTACCGGCTATGCGCTGGCCGACTGGCTGCGCGCCCGCGGCATCGAGCCGCAGTTCATCGATTTCTTCAACCGGCGCGAAGCCGGTCCGGCTGCGTAAAATCCGGCTCCAGCTCCACACCACAGGAAGATCGCCCACCATGCAGATCGACAAGGAAATCGACACCCGCGGCCTGAATTGCCCGCTGCCCATCCTGAAAGCCAAGAAGGCGCTGACGGACATGGCCAGCGGCCAGCTGCTCAAGGTGGTGTCGACCGACCCGGGCTCGACCCGCGATTTCCTGGCCTTCGCCAAGCAGACCGGCAATGAGCTGGTCGAGCAGCAGACGGTGGGCAGCGACTATATCCACGTGCTGCGCCGCCGCTGAGCCGCACCTATATCTTGAGGTTATGCAGGTAGGCGCGGAAACCGGCGCCCACCTCGGCGTGCTGCAGTGCCAGCTCCACCGTGGCTTCCAGAAACCCCTGCTTGCTGCCGCAGTCGTAGCGTTTGCCGGCGTAGGGGAAGGCCAGCACCTTCTCGGTGGGCAATAGGCCGGCAATGCCGTCGGTGAGCTGGATTTCGCCGCCCACGCCGCGTTTCTGGCTGCGGATGCGGGCGAACACACCCGGTGTGAGGATG
>DASWYJ010000377.1:0-7013 GCA_036405035.1 Burkholderiaceae bacterium | reverse complement strand
GCCTGTCGGGTGCCACGGCGGTGGTGGAGGGCACAGGCGACCACGGTTGTGAATACATGACCGGCGGCACCGTGGCTGTGCTCGGCAAAACCGGCCGCAACTTCGCGGCCGGCATGTCGGGTGGCATTGCCTACGTGTACGACGAAGACGGCCAGTTCGCCAAACGCTGCAACACCGCCATGGTCACGCTGGAAAAAGTGCTGACCGCCAAGGAGCAGGAAACCGCGGTGGACCGCGCCGTGTGGCACCGCGACCAGTCGGACGAAGCGCAGCTGAAAAAGCTGCTGGAAGACCACAACCGCTGGACCGGCAGCAAACGCGCCCGCGAACTGCTGGACAACTGGGCCGAGGCGCGCCTGAAGTTCGTCAAGGTCTTCCCGACCGAGTACAAACGTGCGCTGGGCGAGATTTCTGCACGAAACAAGGCGCAGGCCAGCGCGAAATCTACCAAATCTGCTACTAAATCAGTAGCTGTCGCCGCAAAATAAGCCACGTCAGAACAGGACCAGCCACATGGGAAAAGTCACCGGTTTCATGGAGTTTGAGCGCGTTGAAGAGGGCTACAAGCCCGTTGCCGAGCGCGTCAAGCACTACAAGGAATTCGTCATCGGCCTGGATGACAAGCAATCCAAGGTGCAGGCCGCGCGCTGCATGGATTGCGGCACGCCGTTCTGCAACAACGGCTGTCCAGTCAACAACATCATTCCGGATTTCAACGACCTGGTCTACCAGGGCGACTGGAAGAATGCCATCACGGTGCTGCACAGCACCAACAACTTCCCCGAGTTCACCGGCCGTATCTGCCCCGCGCCCTGCGAGGCCGCCTGCACGCTGAACGTGAACGACGATGCGGTGGGCATCAAGTCCATCGAACACGCCATCATCGACCGCGCCTGGGCCGAGGGCTGGGTCAAGCCGCAGCTGGCCCGGCACAAGACCGGCAAGAAGGTCGCCGTGGTGGGCGCCGGCCCGGCCGGCATGGCGGCTGCCCAGCAGCTGGCGCGCGTGGGCCACGATGTCACGCTGTTCGAGAAGAACGACCGCGTCGGCGGCCTGCTGCGCTACGGTATCCCCGACTTCAAGATGGAGAAGTCGCACATCGACCGCCGCGTCGAGCAGATGCAGGCTGAGGGCGTGGTGTTCCGCACCGGCGTGGTGGTGGGTGCAGCGAAGGACCCGCTGGGCAAGGACAGCAAGGTCACCAACTGGGCCAAGGAAACCGTGACCCCCGAGCAGCTGCAGAAGGACTTCGACGCCGTGCTGCTGACCGGCGGCGCCGAGCAGTCGCGTGACCTGCCGGTGCCCGGCCGCAATCTCGATGGCGTGCATTTCGCCATGGAATTCCTGCCGCAGCAAAACAAGGTCAATGCTGGCGACAAGCTCAAGGGCCAGCTGCGCGCCGACGGCAAGCACGTCATCGTCATCGGCGGCGGCGACACCGGCTCCGACTGCGTGGGCACCAGCAACCGCCACGGCGCCATCAGCGTGACCCAGTTCGAGCTGCTGCCGCAGCCGCCGGTGGAAGAAAACCGCCCCATGACCTGGCCTTACTGGCCAGTCAAGCTGCGCACCAGCTCCAGCCATGAGGAAGGCTGCGAGCGCGAGTTCGCCATCTCCACCAAGGAGCTGATCGGCGAGAAGGGCAAGGTCACCGGCCTGAAGACCGTGCGCGTGGAGTGGAAAGACGGCAAGATGGTCGAGGTGCCGGGCTCCGAGCAGACGCTGAAGGCCGACCTGGTGCTGCTGGCCATGGGCTTCGTGTCCCCGGTCGCGGCCGTGCTGGAGGCGTTCGGCGTGGAAAAGGATGCCCGTGGCAATGCCAAGGCCAGCACCGAATTCGACGGCGGCTATGTCACCAGCGTGCCCAAGGTCTTCGCGGCGGGCGACATCCGCCGCGGCCAGAGCCTGGTGGTGTGGGCCATCCGCGAAGGCCGGCAGGCCGCCCGCGCGGTGGACGAATTCCTCATGGGATTCAGCGATCTGCCACGGTGACCCGCCGCAGTGAGCGGTTTCGGGTTATCCCGTATCATGCAAAGGCCGGGGTTCTCCGGCCTTTTCCGTCATGCATCCACCAGATACCTCCCCGCTTGTTGAACTGCAGAACCTGACCTTCGGGTATGGCGAGCGGGTGATTCTGGACGGCGTGTCGCTGCAGATCCCGCGCGGCAAGGTCACGGCATTGATGGGTGCGTCCGGCGGCGGGAAAACCACGGTGCTGCGGCTGATTGGTGGCCAGCACCGGGCGCAGCAGGGCCGCCTCACCGTCGATGGCCAGGACGTTTCCGCCCTCGACCAGGCCGGGCTGTATGCGCTGCGCCGCCGCATGGGCATGCTGTTCCAGTTCGGTGCGCTGTTCACCGACCTCAGCGTGTTCGACAACGTGGCGTTTCCGCTGCGCGAGCACACCACGCTGACCGAAGCGCTGATCCGCGACGTGGTGCTGATGAAGCTCAACGCGGTGGGCCTGCGTGGCGCGCGCAACCTCATGCCCAGCGAGATATCCGGCGGCATGGCGCGCCGGGTGGCGCTGGCCCGTGCAATCGCCCTCGACCCCGAACTGGTGATGTACGACGAACCCTTTGCCGGGCTCGACCCGATCTCGCTCGGCACCGCCGCGCGCCTGATCCGCAATCTCAACGATTCCCTGGGCATCACCAGCGTGGTGGTGTCGCACGATCTCGAGGAAACCTTCCACATCGCCGACCAGGTCATCGTGCTGGCCAACGGAAAGATTGCCGCGCAGGGCACACCCGAGGAAGTGCGCAACAGCAGCAACCCGCTGGTACACCAGTTCGTGCATGCATTGCCCGACGGGCCGGTGGCCTTCCATTACCCGAGCGACCCGGTCGCCCAGGATTTCGGCGTGGAGCGCCGGCCATGAACCGCCTGCACCCCGCCCGCCTGGGCCATGCCGTGCGGACCATGCTGGCCGATGGGGGCTACGCGGCCCGCCTGTTCCTGCGGCTGCTGGCGTCGGCGCCGGCCAGTTTCCGGCGCTTCGGCCTGGTGCGCGACCAGATTCATTTCCTTGGCAACTATTCACTGGCCATCATCACCGTATCCGGCCTGTTCGTCGGGTTCGTGCTGAGCCTGCAGGGCTACTACACCCTGCAGCGCTATGGCTCGACCGAGGCGCTGGGCCTGCTGGTGGCGCTCAGCCTGGTGCGAGAACTCGGCCCGGTGGTCACTGCGCTGCTGTTCGCCGGCCGTGCCGGCACCTCGCTCACGGCAGAGATCGGCCTGATGAAGGCGGGCGAGCAGCTGAGCGCGATGGAAATGATGGCGGTGGACCCGGTGCAGCGCATTCTTGCGCCGCGCTTCTGGGGCGGTGTCATTGCCATGCCGCTGCTGGCGGCGGTGTTCAGCGCGGTTGGCATCATTGGCGGCTGGCTGGTGGGCGTGGTCATGATCGGTGTCGATTCCGGCGCCTTCTGGAGCCAGATGCAGGGCGGCGTCGATGTCTGGCGCGACGTGGGCAACGGTGTGCTGAAAAGCGCCGTGTTCGGCGTCACGGTCAGTTTTGTTGCGCTGCTGCAGGGGTACCGCGCGCAGGCCACGCCGGAAGGCGTGTCCTATGCCACGACACGCACCGTGGTGGTGGCGTCGCTGGCGGTGCTGGGTCTGGACTTCATCCTGACCGCGCTGATGTTCAGTATCTAAAGAGAGACCCGAGGTAAGTACATGGAACGCTCCAAAAACGACATCTGGGTTGGCCTGTTCGTGCTGATCGGCGCGGCGGCCGTCCTGTTTCTGGCGCTGCAGTCGGCCAACCTGCTGAGCCTGAATTTCGAATCCACCTACCGGATCGACGCCAAATTCGACAACATCGGCGGCCTGAAGCCGCGCGCAGCGGTGAAAAGCGCCGGCGTGGTGGTGGGGCGGGTCGAATCCATTGCGTTCGACAGCAAGTCGTTCCAGGCCCGCATCACGCTGGCCATGCAGAGCCGCTACGTGTTTCCCAAGGACAGTTCGCTGAAAATCCTGACTGCGGGTCTGCTGGGCGAGCAGTACATCGGCATCGAAGCCGGGGCCGACGAGAAAAATCTCGCGGCAGGCGATACCATTACGCAAACCCAGTCGGCCGTGGTGCTGGAAAACCTGATCAGCCAGTTCCTCTACAGCAAGGCAGCCGAAGGCGGGGATAGCAAAGCCAAATAGAGCCCAGCCATACAGAGCGCACCCAGAATGACCACTGCATATTTCCCCCTCAGGCCTGCAAGGCCGTGGCTGCCCTCTGCGGCACGCCTGTCGCTGGCCTTGGTGTTGGGCGTGGTGCTGGCATTGTCATCGGGCTGCGCAACCCGCAAGGGAGGCGACCCCCGCGATCCATTTGAGCCAGTCAACCGGGGCGTGACCCGCTTCAACGATGTGGCCGACCAGATGGTACTCAAGCCCGTGGCCACCGGCTACACGGAGGTGGTGCCGCCGCTGGTGCGTACCGGCGTCAACAACTTCTTCAGCAACGTGGGCGATGTCTGGACCTTCATCAACAGCGTGCTGCAGCTGAAGGTGCAGTCGGCGGGTGAAACCCTCATCCGCTTCTCGCTCAACACCTTCCTGGGGCTGGGGGGCGTGCTGGACATTGCCAGCGAAGCCGGCATCGAGAAGTACAACGAGGATTTTGGCCTGACGCTGGGCCACTGGGGTGTGGGCGCGGGGCCGTACGTGGTGCTGCCGCTGCTGGGGCCTTCCACGGTGCGCGACAGCCTGGCCTTCGGGGTGGAGGCCAGCGGCAACCCACTGCGCGGCATCGACAGCAATGCCACGCGCAATTCGCTGTACGTGCTGAGCGCGGTGGACAAGCGTGCGACCTTCCTCGGTGCGGGCAACGTGCTGGAAGAGGCCGCGCTCGACAAGTACACCTTCACCCGCGACGCCTACCTGCAGCGCAGGCGCAACCTGATCGCACCCGACAGCGCCCCCGCCGATTGACGGCGGGTGGCATCCGCCCCGCCGCGATACACCGGTAAACCCCGTGCGACGCGGTGTTACAAAGCGTATACCCGTCAGCGGTGGTAAGGTTTGGGGCGTTGACAGAGGGCGCATCCGCGCTCCAGAAGGAATCGACATGAAAAGACGTGTATTTGCAGTACTGTGTTCCGGCCTGCTGGCCATGGGCCTTTCGGGCGTGGCATCGGCCGCCGACGAAGCGCCCGATGCGCTGATCCTGCGGGTCTCGAACGAGGTGCTGGATGCGGTCAAGGCCGACAAATCCATCAAGACCGGCGACACCACCAAGGTCATTGCACTGGTGGACAGCAAGGTCATGCCCAATGTGAATTTCCAGCGCATGACGGCAGCCGCCGTGGGCCGGGGCTGGCGTGAAGCCTCGCCGGACCAGCAGAAGCGCCTGCAGGAAGAATTCAAGATCCTGCTGGTGCGCACCTACTCCGGCGCGCTGGCCCAGGTGAGCGACCAGACCATCAGCCTGAAGCCCTTCCGCGGCAGCGCCGATGACAAGGAAGTGGTGATCCGCACCGAGGTGCGGGGCAAGGGCAATCCGATCCAGCTCGACTACCGCCTCGAGAAAACCCCGGGCGATGGCGCTGGCTGGAAGATCTACGACATCAACGTGCTGGGTGTCTGGCTGATCGAAACCTACCGCAGCCAGTTCGGCCAGGAAATCAGTGCCAAGGGCATTGACGGCCTGATTGACACCCTGGCCACCCGCAACAAGTCCAACGTCAAGAAGGGCTGAGCATGCTCGTGTTGCCAGCCACGCTGACCGAACAGCAGGCCCAGGCCTGCCTGGCCAGCCTGTTGCCGGCGGTGCGGGCAACGGGTGGCGCCACCGTGGCAATCCATGCCGCCGCGCTCCAGCAGTTCGATTCCTCGGCGCTGGCCGTGCTGCTGGAATGCCGGCGGGAGGCGGCCCGGGCGGGCAAGACGCTGCGGGTGGATGCCATGCCGCCCCGCCTGCAGACGCTGGCGGGCCTGTACGGCGTGGCAGACCTGCTGTCCGAAACCGCCCCGTGAACGGCGGCCGGCGGCAATAGCCCTGCTGCGGGGGCTGCAGGCTATCGGCCCTAAAATGGCGGCCTTTCATGGCAGCCATTTCCTTCCAGTCGGTCTCCAAGACCTTTCCTTCGCCGCGCGGCGTGATTCGCGCCCTCGACGAAGTGTCTTTCGAGATCCAGGAGGGGGAATTCTTCGGGCTGCTCGGCCCGAACGGCGCCGGCAAAACCACCCTGATCAGCATTCTCGCGGGCCTGGCCCGGGCGAGTTCTGGCCATGTGCTGGTGCACGGCTGCGATGTGCGCTCCGATTTCGCCAGGGCCCGCCGCCAGCTGGGCGTGGTGCCGCAGGAGCTGGTGTTCGACCCGTTTTTCAATGTGCGCGAGACGCTGAAGATCCAGTCCGGCTATTTCGGTGTGCGCAACAACGGTGCCTGGATCGACGAACTGCTGCACAGCCTGGGCCTGGAGGAAAAGGCGCATGCCAACCTGCGCCAGCTGTCCGGTGGCATGAAGCGCCGGGTGCTGGTGGCGCAGGCGCTGGTGCACAAGCCACCCGTCATCGTGCTGGACGAGCCCACGGCGGGTGTCGATGTGGAGCTGCGGCAAACGCTGTGGCAGTTCATTGCCCGGCTCAACAAGCAGGGCCATACGGTGCTGCTGACCACCCACTACCTCGAAGAGGCCGAAGCGCTGTGTGGCCGCATCGCCATGCTCAAGCAGGGCCGCATGGTGGCGCTCGACAGCACCAGCGCCTTGCTGAAATCGGCACTCAGTACGGTCTTGTGCTTCAAAACTGATAGCGAACTTCCCAGTACGCTGGCTGGCCGGGCCCGGATTACGGGCCGGATTGTGCAGTTACCGGCCCACAATGCCCATGAGGTCGAGCAATACCTCGCGGCCATCCGCGAGGCGGGCCTGCAGGTCGAGGATGTGGAAATCCGCAAGGCGGACCTGGAAGACGTCTTCCTCGACGTGATGGCCGAAAGGCCCGCGGCGGAGGGCAGCGCAGTGCGCGCGGCGACAAGCCTGGGAGCCCCCGCATGACCGGCTGGCGAA
>DASWYJ010000376.1:0-2452 GCA_036405035.1 Burkholderiaceae bacterium | reverse complement strand
GGCCGCACCGAATACCAGCGCGGCACGGTCAGCACCGCGCCCGACGGCACGCTGCAGGTCCGCACCACCGGCAACCAGGGCTCGGGCGTGCTCAGCTCCATGGTGCAGGGCAACGGCCTGATCGTGCTGCACCACGGCCAGGGCAATGTGGCGGTGGGGGACGAGGTGGATGTGATGGTGTTCGACGGCGTGATCTAGAGCCCCACGTTCGCTCACTGACGTGTAGCTCTCTGCCCCCAAGGGGCCGCGTTTCGCCTTGGGGCGGCCCGGCGGCGAAACAGGCCCCCACGCTCCCCACTGCGTGTGGTTCGCTGCCCCCCGAGGGGGCCGGGCCTTGCTTGGGGCGGCCCGGCGCTGCGGCGGGCGCCCCCACGTTCGCTCACTGACGTGTAGCTCTTTGCCCCCAAGGGGCAGCGTTTCTCCTTGAGGCAGCCCGACGGCCCTCCGCTTACTTTGCCGGAATCACCTCGTGTGGTGGATCGGCATCGGGCGTTTCCTTGATTGCCCCCGGCGCGTGCTTGCGCGCCAGCAGCGTGTACATGGTCGGCACCACGAAGACGGTGAGCAGCGTGCCCAGGCTCATGCCGCCCACAATCACCCAGCCGATCTGCTGCCGGCTCTCGGCACCGGCGCCGGTGGCCAGGGCCAGCGGTATCGCGCCAAGCACCATGGCGCCGGTGGTCATCAGGATGGGGCGCAGCCGCTGGGTGGCCGACTGGCGCACCGCCTCACCCATCGCCACGCCCTGCTCGCGCAGCTGGTTGGCAAACTCCACGATCAGGATGCCGTGTTTGGTGATCAGCCCCACCAGCGTGATCAGCCCGATCTGGCTGAACACATTGAGCGTGCCTCCGCTCAGGCGCAGCGCCAACAAGGCGCCCGCCATCGACAGCGGCACGCTGAGCATGATGACGAACGGGTCGATGAAGCTCTCGAACTGCGCCGCCAGCACCAGGTAGATGAACAGCAGCGCCAGCACGAACACGATCACCAGCGAGCCCGATGAATTGCGGAACTCGCGGCTGGTGCCGTTAAGGTCGCTTGCATAGCCAGGTTTGAGCAGTTTTTCTGCGGTGGTGTCGAGGAAATTGAGCGCTTCGCCGAGTGAATAGCTCGGTGCCAGGTTGGCGGTGATGGAGGCGGAACGGCGCTGGCCGAAGTGGTTGAGGTCGCGCGGCACCACCACCTCCCGGGTCTTCACCAGTGCCGACAGCGGGATCATCGCGTCGCCCCGGCCGCGCACAAAAATACGGTCGATGGCCTCGGGCGTGTCGCGGCCGGCGGCAGTGGTTTTCACCACCACGTCGTACTGCTCGCCCTCGCGCTTGTAGCGCGTGACCAGCCGGCCACCCAGCGTGGTTTCCACCGCCCGCGCCACCGCCTCCACACTCACGCCCATGTCGGCCGCGCGTTCGCGGTCCACTTCCAGGCTGATCTCGGGTTTGTTCAGCCGCAGGTCGGTATCGACCTGCTGAAAGCCCGGATTGGTGGCCAGCACGTCCTGGAAGGCACGTACGGTCTGTGCCAGGTTCTCGTAGCTGTCAGAGGTGACGATGACGAAATTGACCGGCCGCTCGCGGAAACCCTGGCCCAGCGATGGCGGTGTGACCGGGTAGGCGGAAATACCCGGCAGAGCGGCGACGCGCGGCGACATTTCGCGCGCAATGTCGAGCGTGCTGCGGCTGCGCTCCTCCCAGGGTTTGGCCCGCAGGATGATGCGGGCCTGCGCCACCGTGGGATCCCCCACCACCGAGAAGATGCGGTCGAACTCCGGGTAGTCGCGGCCAATACGCTCCACCGCTTCCGCATAGCGGCCGGTGTAGTCGAGCGTGGCGCCATCGGGGCCGTTGAGCACGTTGAGCACCACGCCACGATCTTCCAGCGGCGCCAGTTCGCTCTTGATATGCGCCAGCAAGGCGGCTGTGAGCACCCCGCTGCCCAGCATCACCAGCACCACCAGCCAGCGGTGCGCCAGCGCCCAGCCCAGCAGCGTGCCGTAGCCACGTGTCAGCGCCTGCAGGCGCGCTTCCATCCAGCGGTCGAACCGCCCCGGCGTGCGATTGTGGCGCAGCAGCTGCGAGCACATCATCGGCGACAGCGTCAGGGCCACGAAGCCCGACACCACCACCGCACCGGCCAACGCCAGCGCGAACTCGGCAAACAGCCGCCCGGTGCGGCCGGGCGTGAAGGCCAGCGGTGCATACACGGCGGCCAGCGTGAGGGTCATGGCCACCACCGCAAACCCGACCTCACGCGCACCCCGGATCGCGGCCTGGAACGGCGGCAGCCCTTCCTCGATATGGCGGTAGATGTTCTCCAGCACTACGATGGCGTCATCCACCACCAGGCCAATGGCCAGCACCAGCGCCAGCAGCGTCAGCGTGTTGATGGTGAAGCCGGCCAGCGCCATCAGCGCAAAGCAGCCGATCAGGCTGACCGGAATGGTCACCAG
>DASWYJ010000375.1:0-4246 GCA_036405035.1 Burkholderiaceae bacterium | reverse complement strand
GTGGGGGTGATTCGGGCGTCGGTCACGCCCGTGGCCCTGGGCCTGCCGGCCTCGGTGGCTGTTTTCGCGGTGGCGCTGGCGGCGGGCTGGCTGGCCTGGCGCAGCGCGGCGCGGCCCGCCGGCATGGTGCCGCCCGCGGTGGCCGACGGCCGTGCGCTGGCCGGGCTGTGGCAGCCGTTTCACCACCCCGCCTTTGTGCGGCTGCTGGCGGTGTTCATGCTCAACGGCATTGCCAGCGCGGTACCGGCCACGCTGGTGCTGTTTTTCATCCAGGACCGGCTGCAGGCGCCGCAGAGCATGGAGCCGGCTTTTCTGGGCAGCTACTTCCTGGTGGCCGCGCTCTCCATCCCGCTGTGGCTGCGGCTGGTGCCGCGTGCGGGGCTGGCGCGCTGCTGGCTGGCCGGCATGGTGTTGTCCATCGCGGTATTCGTCTGGGCCAGCCAGTTGGGCGCCGGCGACATGTGGCCCTTCCTGCTGGTGTGTGCCCTCTCCGGCGTAGCGCTGGGTACCGACCTGGCCTTGCCCGGTGCGCTGCTGGCCGGCGTGATCGCCACCGCGCCGGCGGCCTCGGCCAGCCACCAGGCCTCCACCGCCGGGCTGTACTTTGGCTGGTGGAACTTCGCCACCAAGCTCAATCTCGCGCTGGCCGCCGGGCTGGCGCTGCCGCTGCTGGGCCTGTTTGGCTACCGCCCCGGCACCACCGACCCGGCTGCGCTCGACGCGCTGGTGCTGGCCTACTGCGTGCTGCCCTGCGCGCTGAAGCTGCTGGCCAGCGCCGGCCTGTATGCCTTTGTGATTCGCCCGGCCGCCACGCGGCCTTCCCCCCTCTCGACGGAGCATCCATGAACAAACGCCATTTGCTGGGCCTGGCCGTGGCGGGCGGCGCACTCGCGCTGGCCGGCTGCGCATCGCCGGTACCCACCGACTACGCTGCCGAAAAACCGGTGCTGGACCTGCGCCAGTACTTCAACGGCACGCTCGACGCCTGGGGCGTGTTCACCGACCGCTCGGGCAAGGTGGTGAAGCGCTTCACCGTGGTGATGACTTGCGCCTGGAAAGGCGACGAGGGCACGCTCGACGAAGACTTCACCTATTCCGACGGCACCAAACAGCGCCGCATCTGGCGCCTCACGCGCACCGGCACGGGCCGCTACATCGGCAAGGCGGACGACGTGGTGGGCGAGGCTATTGGCACCGCTGCCGGCAACGCGCTGAACTGGAAATACACGCTGGCGCTGCCGGTGGACGGCCGCGTGATCGAAGTGCAGTTCGACGACTGGATGTACCTCATGACCGACAAAGTCATGCTAAACAAGGCGGCCATGCGCAAGTTTGGCGTGGGCCTGGGCGAGGTCACGCTGGCCTTTACCAAGCGCTAAAAATGGCCCGAAGTGCATTTTTAATGCCAAATCGGCCCGTGGCCAGCGTCCCTGCTACATAGTCAGCTACTGAAATAAGAGCAAAACAATGCCCCTGAATCCTCCCGTGCGCGACTGGCGCGGCCAGACCGTCTGGCTGGTGGGTGCCTCCACCGGCATCGGCCGCGCCACGGCCGAAGCGCTGCATGCGCGCGGCGCGCGGGTGGTGGTGTCGGCCCGCAACGCGCCGGCGCTGGAGGCCTTTGTGGCCGCGCACCCCGGCGCGCTGGCGCTGCCACTCGATGTGACCGACCGGCAGGCGATACACGCCGCCGCGGCGCAGCTGATGGCCAGCGGCCCCATCGACCGCGTGCTGTACTGCGCCGGCACCTACCGCGCCCAGCGCGCCACCGATTTCTCGCTCGATGACATGCTGCACCACCAGCAGGTGAACTATGTGGGCGCCCTGCACCTGCTCGACGCGGTGCTGCCACATTTCCTGCAGCGCGCCCGCGGGGGCGCTGCGCCGGGCAACGCTGGCCACATCAGCCTCGTGAGCAGCGTGGCGGGCTTTCGCGGCCTGCCGCAGAGCCTGGCCTACGGCCCCACCAAGGCCGCACTCATCAATCTGGCCGAAACGCTGTACCTGGATTTGCACGACCTCGGCATCGGCGTGAGCGTGGTCAACCCTGGTTTTGTGGAAACCCCACTCACCGCGCACAACGACTTCGCCATGCCCGGGCTGCTCACGCCGGCGCAGGCGGCGCAGGAAATCATTTCCGGCTGGGAGCGCGGCCGCTTCGAGATCCACTTCCCCCGTCGCTTTACCGGCTGGCTCAAGTTCATGCGGCTGCTGCCCTATGGGCTGTATTTCCGCCTGACCCGCCGTTTCACCGGCCTTTGAACACCATGAACCCCATGCACCAGGCCGCGGTAGACGCCATCGTCCAGTTTTTCGAGACCCTCAGCCCCGGCAGCGTGCGCGACTTTGGCCGCTTTTACACCGACGACGCCACCTTCAAGGACCCGTTCAACGAGGTGCGGGGCCTGGCAGAGATCCAGCGCATCTTTGCCCACATGTACGTGGCGCTGGACAACCCGCGCTTCGTGATCACCGGCCGTGTGGTCGAGGACAACCAGTGTTTTCTGACCTGGGATTTCATGTTTGCCTTCAAGTCCTTCCACAAGGGCGTGACGCAGACCGTGCGCGGCAGCTCCCACCTGCGGCTGGCGGCCGACGGCCGCATCGCTTTCCACCGCGACTACTGGGACACCGCCGAAGAGCTGTACCAGAAGGTGCCGGTACTCGGCGGGCTGGTGCGCTGGCTGACGCGGCACGCCGGAAACTGACCGAAACCGCGTTCCTGTACGGCGCTATTCCTGGCGGTGTGGTTGTGCCGCCATACCGCCTGCGCCTAAGCTTCGTCCCGGTCGTGCCGACACATGGCACACCGCACCCTTCTCACCGCTCCCACGCCCGGCCACCCGGGCCTGCCGCAGTGACCAGCAAACGACGAAAGGACCGACCCCCATGACCCACGCCACGACGGAGCTTGAAGGGCTCCTCATGCAGCGCTCGCTGAGCGACCCCGCGCTTCTGGCAGCCGCCGAAGCCGCACCGGATTTCCGCATCCTGCCGGACGCCACGGTCATCAAGGTGGGCGGCCAGAGCTTCATCGACCGTGGCCGCGCCGCCGTGTACCCGCTCATCGACGAGATCGTGGCCGCCCGCAAGACACACAAGCTGCTGATCGGCACCGGCGCCGGCACCCGGGCCCGCCACCTGTACTCCATCGCCGCCGGCCTCGGCCTGCCAGCCGGTGTGCTGTCGCAACTCGGCGCCTCGGTGGCCGACCAGAACGCCGACATCCTGGCCCAGCTCTTTGCCAAACACGGCATTCCGCTGGTCAGTGGCGCGGGGCTCTCGGCCGTGCCGCTGCGGCTCGCCGAAATCAACGCCGTGATCTTCAGCGGCATGCCGCCCTACAGCCTGTGGATTCGCCCTGCGGCCGAAGGCGTGATCCCGCCCTACCGCACCGACGCCGGATGTTTCCTGGTGGCCGAGCAGTTTGGCTGCAAGGCCATGATCTACGTGAAAGACGAAGACGGCCTGTACACCGCCAACCCGAAAACCTCGAAGAGCGCCACGCTGATCCCGAAGATCTCGGTGGACGACATGAAGGCCAAGGGCCTGCAGGACTCGATCCTGGAGTTTCCGGTGCTCGACCTGCTGAAGGAAGCGCGCCACATCCACCAGGTGCAGATTGTCAATGGCCTCGTCCCCGGCAACCTGACCCGCGCACTCGCCGGCGAGCATGTCGGCACCATCATCACCGCACGCTGAGAACACCGCCATGGCTGAAACCACCCACACCACCAAGCACGTTGCCTCGCCGCTGGCGCGCCAGACCCTGCTCGACAGCGACCTCACCCGCCCCGTGGCGGGCCGCCGCCCCATCCGCCTGCTGCCCTGGCTGCAGGTCGTCAAGATCGGCGGGCGCTCCATCATGGACCGCGGCCACGAAGCCATCCTCCCCATCGTGGACGAAATCCGCAAGCTGCTGCCCGAGCACCGCCTGCTGATCCTGACGGGCGCCGGCATCCGCGCCCGCCACCTGTACAGCGTGGGTCTGGACCTCGGCTTGCCCGTGGGCTCGCTCGCCCCGCTCGCCGCCAGCGAAGCCGGCCAGAACGGCCACATCCTGGCGTCGCTGCTGGCGCCGGAAGGCGTTTCCTACGTGGAGCACCCCACCATGGCCAGCCAGCTCGCCATCCACCTTTCCGCAGCCCGTGCGGTGGTGGGCAGCGCCTTCCCGCCCTACCACCACCATGAGTTCACCACCTCGCGCATCCCGACGCACCGGGCCGACGTGGGTGCCTTTCTGCTG
>DASWYJ010000374.1:0-2544 GCA_036405035.1 Burkholderiaceae bacterium | reverse complement strand
GCGCTGAATGGCTGGATCACGATTGCCACCGACGGCACGGTGTTGCTGGCGATGCCGCGCAGTGAAATGGGCCAGGGTGTGCTGACCGCGCTGCCCATGCTGGTGGCCGAGGAGCTCGATGTGCCGCTGGCGCAGGTGCGTGCGGTGCAGGCGGGGGTGGACAGCATTTACGGCAATGTGGCGATGTTCGTCGGCACGCTGCCTTTTCATCCCAAGGAGTCCGAAGGAGCCGAGGGTCCCGCGCTGCGGGTGCGGGTGGGTGAATGGATGGTGGGCAAGGTGGCGCGCGAACTGGGCATCCAGGTGACGGGCGGCTCATCGAGCGTGGCCGACGCCTGGGGTGTTCTGCGGCTGGCAGCGGCCACCGCCCGGGCCGCGCTGCTGGGGGCGGCTGCGCAGCAGTGGCAGGTGCCACGGGCCGAACTGGTGGTGCGCGATGGCGTGGTGCTGCACCCGTCCGGCCGCTCGGCGCCCTATGCCGCGCTGGCGGCGGCCGCCGCCGGCATGGAGCCGGGCGCGGTGCAGGTCAAGCCCCGCAGCGCCTGGCGCCTGATTGGCCAGCCGTTACCACGTACCGATGTGCCGGCCAAGGTGGATGGCTCCGCCCGTTTTGGCGCCGACGTCCGTTTGCCGGGCATGGTGTATGCCGCGGTGCGCCTGTCTCCCGTGCTGGGGGCGTCGGCTGGCGCCGTGGATGCCGAGGCGGCATTGCAACTGCCGGGTGCGCTGAGGATGGTCACGTTGCCTGCCGAGGCCGGAGGGCCGGCGGGGGTGGCCGTCATCGGTCGCAGCTGGTGGGAGGCCTCGCGTGCGGTGCAGGCGGTGCAGGTGACGTGGCGGCCCCCCGAGGGCGGGCTGGCGGATTCCCGCGCCATCCAGGCGCAGCTGGAGGCGGCGGTGCGCGGCGACGGTGGCACCACTTTCTTCTCGCAAGGCGATATGGACGCCGCGCTGGCAGGGCCCGGCCCGGTGGTCGAAGCGCTCTACAGTGCGCCCTATCTGGCCCACTCCACGATGGAGCCCATGAACTGCACGGCGCAGGTGATTGGCGACCGGGTCGAAGTCTGGGTGCCGACCCAGGTGCCCGGAGCCGCCCGTGCGGTTGCGGCGCGGGTGGCTGGCGTGCCCGAGGACCGGGTGGGGCTGCATGTGACGCTGCTGGGCGGTGGTTTCGGCCGGCGGCTCGACGTGGATTTTGTGGCGCAGGCTGTGCGGGTCGCGCTGGCTGCGGACGGGAAGCCGGTGCAGTTGCTCTGGTCCCGCGAGGAAGACATGGGGCACGATTTCTATCGCCCGATGCAGGTCGCGCGGCTGCGGGCCACGCTGGATGCGCAAGGCAAGCCCGTCAGCCTCGACATCCGCTCGGCGGGGGACGCCATTTCCCCGCGCTGGCTGAAGCGTACGCTGCCGGCGCTGAGCGGCCCGGTCGATCTGCCCGACAAGACCACTGCGGAAGGCCTGTTCGACCAGGCCTATGGTTTTCCCGCGCAGCGGATGACCCATGTGGCGACCCGCAGTGGCGTTCCCGTGGGGTTCTGGCGCTCGGTGGGGCATTCGCACAATGCGTTCTTCATTGAAGGATTCGTCAATGAGCTGGCCGCGCAGGCAGGGCAGGATGCGGTGGCGTTCCGCCGTGCGCTGCTGCAGGACATGCCCCGCTACCGGGCGGTGCTCGATCTGGCCGCAGAAAAGGCGGGCTGGGGCAGGCCGCTGCCGGCGGGGCGTGCGCATGGCGTGGCGCTGCACGAATCCTTTGGATCGGTGGTCGCACAGGTGGTCGAGGTGTCCGTGCAGGCGAGAGTGCCGCGTGTCCACCGCGTGGTGTGCGCGGTGGATTGCGGTACGGTGGTGAATCCCGGCATCGTCGCCCAGCAGATGGAAGGTGCCGTGGTCTTTGGGTTGGCCGCCGCCTTGTATGGCCGTCTCGACATACGGGAGGGTGTGGTGCAGCAGAAAAACTTTACCAGCTCGCCCCAGCTGTATATGGCTGCAGCGCCCCATGTGGAAACCTGGCTGGTGGACAGCGAGCGCCCGCCCTCCGGTGTGGGTGAGCCCGGTGTCCCCCCGCTGGCGCCGGCCGTGGCCCATGCGTGGTTTGCCTTGACCGGAGAGCGCCGGCGCTCGCTGCCATGGGCATCCTGAGGCGGATCCGCAAAAGCGCTCAAAGGCGTGTGGTACAGTTCGCCTCCCGCTGACGAGATGCCATGCGGGCCGCAGGTGAAACGTCTCAAGGCGTGCACCGGTTGCCAAGGCAGCAGCGGAAAAGAAATTTGTGCTGATATTTGACGGAAGTCGAAGAAACGGTATAGAATTCAAGGCTCTGCTAAACACAGAGTTCGGTTTGAAAAGCAAGTGCCGGCGTCAATGCCAAGCAAGCAAAAACAAATCGAAAGTCAAAAGAAATTTTGACAAGACGCTGAAAGTTGTGTCATAATTCAAGGCTTCGCTGATCACGGTGAAGCAAGGCGAGAAGATGGTGAAAGCCGCTGATTGCAAGGGTCTTTAAAAATATACAGCCGATAAGCGTGGGCGTTTGAAGGCGAT
>DASWYJ010000373.1:0-2033 GCA_036405035.1 Burkholderiaceae bacterium | reverse complement strand
CAAGGCGCTGGACGTGTTGGCCTCGGCGGTCAAGATGGCGCGTTCCGGCCTGGGCCGCAATGACAAGCCGATCGGCTCCTTCCTGTTCAGCGGCCCCACCGGCGTCGGCAAGACCGAAGCGGCCAAGCAGCTGGCCTACATTATGGGCATCGAGCTGATGCGCTTCGACATGTCGGAGTACATGGAGCGCCATGCCGTGAGCCGGCTGATCGGTGCGCCCCCGGGCTATGTGGGCTTCGACCAGGGTGGCCTGCTGACCGAGGCGGTCACGAAGAAACCACACGCGGTGCTGCTGCTCGACGAGATCGAGAAGGCGCACCCGGACATCTTCAACGTGCTGCTGCAGGTGATGGACCACGGCACGCTGACCGACAACAACGGGCGCAAGGCCGACTTCCGCAATGTCATCATCATCATGACGACGAACGCGGGCGCCGAGACCATGAACAAGGCGACGATCGGCTTCACCAACCCGCGCGAAGCCGGTGACGAAATGGCCGACATCAAGCGGCTGTTCACGCCGGAGTTCCGCAACCGGCTGGACGCAATGGTGAGCTTCAAGGCGCTGGACGAAACCGTCATCCTGCGGGTGGTGGACAAGTTCCTGCTGCAGCTGGAAACGCAACTGGCGGAAAAGAAGGTCGATGTGACCTTCACCGACAAGCTGCGCAAGCATCTGGCGAAGAAGGGTTTCGATCCGCTGATGGGTGCCCGGCCGATGCAGCGCCTGATTCAGGACACCATCCGCCGCGCGCTGGCTGACGAGTTGTTGTTTGGCCGCCTGGTCGACGGCGGACGCCTCACGGTGGATCTCGACGACAAGGACGAGGTGCAGCTCGACATCCAGCCGCTGCCCAAGAAAGAGGGCAAGGCCAAACCCGAGCCGGAAGAGGCTACAGCGGGCTGACGGCACATTTCAGCAATAAAAAGGCCCGGTAGCCAGCAGCTACCGGGCCTTTCTTGCTATTGAATCAGGAGCTTGTTAGAGCCACTACAGACCAGCCGTTAGGGCCCGCCAGTGCTGTTCCTCCACGGGCGTGATGGAAAGCCGGTTGCCCTTTTTGAGCACGAGCAGTTCTGCCAGCTCCGGCCGCGCGCGCAACTGCGGCAGCGTGATGGTGGGAATCTTGCGCAGCACCTGCACATCGACCAGCAGCCAGCGGGGCGCGGCGGGTGGGGAAGCCGCGTCGAAGTAGGGGGAGGTGGGGTCGAACTGCGTGGGGTCGGGCCGGCTGGTGGAGGCCACGCGGGCGATGCCCACAATGCCCGGCTCGGCGCAGCTGGAGTGGTAGAACAACACGCCATCGCCCACCTGCATGCCGTCGCGCATGAAGTTGCGCGCCTGGTAGTTGCGCACGCCCGTCCAGGCCACGGTGGCCTTGGGCGCGGCCAGCGCGTCATCAACCGACACCTCGCTGGGCTCGGATTTCATCAGCCAGTAGTTCATGGGCTGAAGATTCTGCACGATAGGCCGCAAAAGCGGTACCCTGCATGGCCCCGGCACAGCAGCCGGCCCCAATAAGCCCCGCCGCTGTCACAAACCGGGCGGTTCCCCCGTCTGGCGTGTATGGACCCCCACAACACCACCCGCGACACTTTCAACCAGCTTCGCCCGCGCCTGAAGGGCATTGCCTACCGCATGCTTGGCTCCACTGCCGAGGCGGAAGAGGTGGTGCAGGACGCCTGGCTGCGCTGGCATGAGGCCGCGCCCGCCGCGCTTGACAGCGCCGAGGCCTGGCTCGTGACCGTGACCACCCGCATCGCCATCGACCGGCTGCGCGCCGCCAAGGTGCAGCGCGCGCACTACATCGGCACCTGGCTGCCCGAGCCCTTGCTGTCGGATGCACCCGCCACGCCCGAGCAGATGCTGGAGCGGGCCGATGACGTGTCGGTTGCCTTTCTCAGCCTGCTGGAGCGGCTGGCGCCCGAGGCCCGCGCCGCCTACCTGATGCGCGAAGTGTTTGACGCCGACTACGACGAAGTGGCCCACACCCTGGGCAAGACCGAAGCCGCCTGCCGCCAGCTGGTGCACC
>DASWYJ010000372.1:0-2651 GCA_036405035.1 Burkholderiaceae bacterium | reverse complement strand
GGGCCGGCCAGCAGGCCACGCCGCCCACACTGGCTGCGTCTGCCGCCGTACCGGCCCGGCCGGCCCCGGCGGTAGCCGCGGCGCGGCAGGGGCCTGCGCCGGTCATCATCAACCTGACCACGCAGGAAGGCTGCAAAAACCAGGCGTTCTCGGATTTCTCGCGCTTCTGGGAGCTGGAGTCGGGCAGCGACTGCGGCACCTTTGGCATCCGCGGCTACCGGCCGCTGAGCCTGTCGGTGGCGCGGGGCAGCAGCGTGAACGACCAGCCGGGCTCGCCGTCGGCCGCCAACAACGCCGCCAGCCCGGTGAACTACAGCCGCACCGAGACACGGGTACAGCTGTCGGTGCGGACCAAGATCGCCAAGGACATCCTGACCGGCAACCACCCCCGGCTGAAGGATTCGCTGTGGTTCGCCTACAGCCAGCAGTCGTACTGGCAGCTGTTCACCAAATCGCTGTCGCGGCCGTTCCGCAGCACCGACCACGAACCGGAAGTCATCTACACCTATCCGACCGAGGCCGACCTCCCCGGTGGCTGGCAGCTGCGCTACACCGGCGTAGGGATGGTGCACCAGTCCAACGGGCAAAGCCTGCCGCTGTCGCGCAGCTGGAACCGGGCCTACCTGATGGCCGGCGCCGAAAACGGCAGCAGCCTGCGGGTGATGGGGCGGATCTGGCGCCGGGTTCCCGAGTCGAACGGCACCGACGACAACCCCGACATCAGCAACTACGTGGGCCGCGCGGAAATCACCGGCTACTGGAATCCCAACCAGGACAACATGCTGGGCGTGACCGTGCGGCACAGCCTGCGCGCCGACAAGCGCGGCTCGGTGCGGCTCGAATGGTTCAAGACGCTGGGCAATGGCGACGACACCCGCAACCTGAGCGGCCTGCGCCTGCACACGCAGATTTTCAGCGGCTACGGCGATACTTTGCTAGATTACAACAAGCGCCGAACCGTGCTCAATGTGGGCCTGAGCCTGGTCGACTGGTAATGGCGCACGGCCCGCGCGTCCGAACCGATCTGGAGACTGGCATGAAAACCCTGACCGATCAACTCGCCCAGTACGCCGCCTACCACCGCGACCGCCGCAACATCGCCACCCATTTCGTCGGCATTCCGATGATCGTGGTGGCGGTCGCCACGCTGCTGTCGCGCCCCGGCATCGATGTGGGCGGCCTGCTGCTGACCCCGGCGCTGGTGGTGACCGGCCTCACCGTGGCCTACTACCTGCTGCTCGATCTGCGCTTTGGCCTGGCGATGGCCGTGGCCATGGCGGCGTCGCTGGCGGTGGGCTACTGGTTCGCCGCACACAGCACCGCCTTCTGGCTGACGGGCGGCATCGGCCTCTTCGTGGCGGGCTGGGTGCTGCAGTTCATCGGCCACTACTACGAAGGCAAGAAGCCGGCTTTCGTCGATGATCTGGTGGGCCTGGTCATCGGCCCGCTGTTCGTCATGGCCGAGGCGGCTTTCGCGCTGGGCCTGCGCGACGGCGAACGCCAGCGCATCGAGGCGCGGGTTGGCCCCACGCTGATCCGCCCGCGCGCCGCGCAGGCCTGAAACACCACCCACTGCCTGCCCGCTCCCGTCCGGCCTGCCAGAGTCGGGAAACCGCATTGAACGCCTGTTTGGCGCTGTAACCGGCACACATCGTAGGTAATAATGATTCTTATTACCACGCTATAATCCACCATCGCCAGCTACCGGGCCCTGCCCTGGAGCCAGCCAGCAAACCCGCCCTGTTTGTGTGCTCCATGGTGACGTTCTCCAGCCGCCCATTCCCGTCTCCCTGCTGCGTTCCCGCCATGCCGCCATTGGCGCGCCATGTGCTGCGGGGGTCGGCTGCCATGCGGCCAGCCCCGTGATGGCGCCCCCACCACCCCGCCTGTGGCGATGGCCCATCGCGCTCGGCCTGCTGACCGCCAGCGGGCTGCTCAGCGCGCTGGTCTCCGAAGGCTGGGGCGACTGGTGGTCCTGGGTGGCACTGGGCCTGCCGGTCGTGGTCACGGCCTGGTTCGCGTGGCACCGCCCGCCTGGCCGGTCGGCACGCCCGTCGCACTCCGCCTCCTCCGCCCCTGAAAGCCCTCCATGAACACCCTGAGCCCCGTTGCCATCGCCACCCTGCTCGCACTGCAGCTCCCGTTGGGCCATGCCCAGGACGCGCCCGCTCCCGCGGCAGACGACAAGACACTCAAGACCGTGACCATCAACGCCAGCGCCGACGCGTCGGCCCAGGGCCTGTCGCCGCGCTACGCCGGCGGCCAGGTCGCGCGGGGTGGCCGCGCCGGCATTCTGGGAACCAGGGACAACCTGGAGACGCCGTTCTCCATCACGGCCTACACCAACGAGCTGATCCAGGACCGGCAGGCCAAGAGCGTGGGCGAGGTGCTGCAGAACGACCCCAGCGTGCGCGTGGCGCGCGGCTTCGGCAACTTCGAGGAGTCGTACTACATCCGCGGCTTCATCCAGAGCTCGGACGACGTGGCCTACAACGGGCTGTACAGCCTGCTGCCGCGCCAGTACATCGCGACCGAGCTGTTCGAGCGGGTCGAGGTGCTGCGCGGCGCGTCGGCGTTCCTGACGGGCGCGAACCCGGGCGGCGGCGGCATTGGTGGCGCCATCAACCTGCTGCCCAAGCGCGCGCCCAACG
>DASWYJ010000371.1:0-9868 GCA_036405035.1 Burkholderiaceae bacterium | reverse complement strand
GCGAGCGGGTCCGCGCGGTCGCCGGCGTGGCGATCTACCTGCAGCCCACGCAGGATCTGACCATCGATGCCGAAACCGGCCCCACCCAGTACCGCGTGTCGATCGAGGGGGCGGACAACGCCACCGTCACGACCTGGGCCACCAAGCTGGCCAACCAGCTACAGGGGGTGGCCCAGGTGCGCAACATCGCGTCGGATGCCGGCGCCACCGGCGTGGCGGCCTTCGTCAACATCGACCGCGACACGGCGGCGCGGCTGTCGATTTCGGCGGCTTCCATCGACGACGCGCTGTACAGCGCCTTCGGCCAGCGCATCGTTTCCACCATCTTCACCGAGACCAACCAGTACCGGGTGATCCTCGAAGCCCGGCCGGACCTGCTGGGAACCCCCGAATCACTGGGCCTGCTGCACATCAAGACCGGTTCCGGAACACCCACACCGCTGTCGGCGGTGGCCACCATCACCGAACGGCCCTCGCCGCTGCAGATCACCCATGTGGCGCAGTATCCGGCCACCACGCTGGGTTTCGACACGGCGCCCGGGGTCTCGCTCGGCAGGGCGGTCGATGCGATCCGCCAGGCGTCCAGGGACATCGGCATGCCGGCCAGCGTGACCATGACCTTTCTGGGCGCAGCCGGTGCCTACCAGTCCTCGCTGTCCAACCAGCTCTGGCTGATCCTGGCGGCGATCATCTGCGTGTACATCGTGCTGGGTGTGCTGTACGAAAGCTACATCCACCCTCTAACCATCCTCTCCACGCTGCCGTCGGCGGGCGTGGGTGCGCTGCTGGCGTTGATGCTGACCGGGCAGGACCTCGGGGTGATCGGCATCATCGGCATCATCCTGCTGATCGGCATCGTCAAGAAGAACGCGATCATGATGATCGACTTCGCCATCGATGCCGAACGCAGCGAGGGCAAATCGGCCCGCGAGGCCATCCACCAGGCCGCGCTGCTGCGCCTGCGCCCCATCCTGATGACCACGCTGGCCGCGCTGTTCGCCGCCGTCCCCCTCATGCTGGGCTGGGGCGAAGGCGCGGAACTGCGCCGGCCGCTGGGGCTGTCCATCTTCGGCGGGCTGATCGTCAGCCAGATCCTCACGCTCTACACCACACCGGTGATCTACCTGGCGTTTGACCGGCTGGGCCGGCGCTGGGGCCGGAGCCCGGCGCTGCCGCCGGCAGCCGCGGCCGGCCCTGGCGAAGGAGCAGGCGCGTGAACCTGTCGGAGCCTTTCGTCCGGCGGCCGGTGGCCACCGTGCTGCTGACCATCGGGCTGGCGCTGGCTGGCATCGCGGCTTTCTTCGTGCTGCCGGTTTCGCCGCTGCCGCAGGTGGATTACCCCACCATCTCGGTCAGTGCTCGGTTGCCCGGCGCCAGCCCCGAAACCATGGCGACCAGCGTGGCCACGCCGCTGGAACGCCGCCTCGGCGTGATTGCCGGCGTGAATGAAATGACGTCGAACAGCGGCAACGGCTCGACCCGGGTCAGCCTGCAGTTCGAACTCAACCGCAAGATCGACGCCGCCGCCCGCGAGGTGCAGGCGGCCATCAACGCCGCGCGCGCCGATCTGCCGGCCACGCTGCGCAGCAACCCGACCTACCGCAAGGCCAACCCGTCGGACGCTCCCGTCATCATCCTGGCGCTGACCTCGGCGACGCGTGCACCGGGGCAGATCTACGAGGCGGTTTCCAACCTGGTGCAGCAGAAGCTGGCCCAGGTGCCGGGGGTGGGCGATGTCGAGCTGGGCGGCGGTTCGCTGCCGGCGGTGCGCATCGAGCTGTTGCCGTTCGCGCTGAACCGCTACGGCCTGAGCATGGAAGACGTGCGCGCCGCCCTGCAGGCGGCCAACGCCAACCGGCCCCGCGGGGCCATCGAGGGGGACGGCCGCCGGCTGCAGATCTACACCGGCTCCGATACCGCCAGCGGCGGCCGCAAGGCGGCCGACTACGTCGGACTGGTCGTGGCCTGGCGCGACGGCGCGGCCATCCGCCTGGGTGACGTTGCCGAGGTGGTGGATGGCGTGGAGGACATCCGCACGCTCGGCCTGTTCAATGGCCAGCCGGCAGTGATCGTGCTCGTGACCCGCCAGCCTGGCGCCAACGTGATCGCCACGGTGGACGCGGTGCGCGACCTGCTGCCCGAGCTGCAGGCCCAGCTGCCACCTGATGTGAAGCTGCAGGTGGCGTCGGACCGCACCAACTCCATCCGCACCGCGCTGCACGAGATCGAGTTCACGCTGCTGATCTCCATCGTGCTGGTGGTGCTGGTGGTCAGCGCCTTCCTGCGCAGCGCGCGCGCCACCGTGATTCCGGCGGTGGCCACCGTCGTGTCGCTGCTCGGCACCTTCGGCGTGATGTACTTTCTGGGCTTCAGCCTGAACAACCTGAGCCTGATGGCCCTCACCGTGGCCACCGGTTTCGTGGTGGACGACGCCATCGTGGTGCTGGAGAACACCAGCCGCCACATCGAGGCGGGCATGGACCGCTTCAGCGCAGCGCTGCAGGGTGCGCGCGAAGTGGGCTTCACGGTGCTGTCGATCAGCCTGTCGCTGGTGGCGGTGTTCATCCCGCTGCTGTTCATGGGCGGCCAGGTCGGCCGGCTGTTCCGGGAGTTCGCGGTCACGCTGTCGGCTGCCGTGATGATCTCGCTGGTGATTTCACTGACCACCACACCGATGATGTGCGCCTGGCTGCTCAAGCCCGGCGGCACACCCGCTCCGCCGGGGCGTGTCGGCCGCTGGCTGGCGGCCGGCTTCGACGCACTGCACCGCGGCTATGCCGCCAGCCTCGACTGGGCACTGGCGTGCCGCCGGATCGTTCTGCTCAGCCTGGTGGCCGTGATTGCGCTCAACGTGTATCTGTTCGTGGCCATTCCGAAGGGCTTCTTCCCGCAGCAGGACACCGGGCAGATCAGCGGCGGCCTGCGCGCCGACCAGAGCATTTCCTTTCAGGCCATGCAGGGCAAGCTCTGGCAGTTGGTCGACATCATCCGGCGCGACCCGGCGGTGGATACGGTGGTCGGGTTCACCGGCGGATCGCGGGCCGGTGGCGGTTTCCTGTTCATCAACCTCAAGCCCGCCGCCCAGCGGACCGACAAGGGCCAGGCCGTGATCACCCGGCTGCGGCCGCAACTGGCCAAGGTCACCGGCGTCAGCCTGTTCCTGAATCCGGTGCAGGATCTGCGCATGGGCGGCCGCTCCAGCAACTCGACCTACCAGTACACCCTGAAAAGCGACAGCGCATCCGATCTCAAGCTCTGGGCCACCCGGCTGGCCGAGGCGATGAAGCAGCAGCCCGCGCTGACCGATGTCGACACCGACCAGCAGGACAACGGTGTCGAAACCTTCGTCACCATCGACCATGACAGCGCCTCCAGGCTCGGCCTGAGCGCGCGCGATGTCGACAACGCCCTCTACAACAGCTTCGGCCAGCGCCAGGTCGCCAATGTGTACGACGAGCTCAACCAGTACCACGTGGTGATGGAGGTCGCGCCGCGCTACCGCCAGGGCCCGGAAGCGCTGCGGGATGTGTATGTGCCGGCGCGCGGCACCGTCAGTACGGCGGCCTCCGGCACGCTCGCCAGCAGCACCACCACGACGACCACCAGCAGCACGGCCACACCGGTCAACCCCGGTGCGCGCGACCCGGCCACCGGCAGCCCGGTCAGCGCCACCGCCACCCGCATGGTGCCGCTGTCGGCCTTCACCCGGGTCTCGGAAAAACCGGCGCCGGGCTCGGTCAACCACCAGGACGCCGAACTCGCCACCACCATCTCCTACAACCTGGCCGAGGGCTTCACGCTGGCCGATGGCCAGGCCGCCGTGGCGCAGGCCGAGGCCGGCATTGCGCTGCCCAGGAACGTGCGCGGCAGTTTCCAGGGCAGCGCCCGCAGCGCGCAGGATTCGCAGGATGAACAGCCCATGCTCATCCTCGCCGCCATCGTGGTGATCTACATCCTGCTGGGCATCCTGTATGAAAGCCTGGTGCACCCGATCACGGTGCTGTCCACCCTGCCGTCGGCCGGGGTCGGTGCAGTATTGGCCCTGATGCTGTTCAAGATGGACTTTTCCATCATTGCGCTGATCGGCCTGTTCCTGCTGATCGGCATCGTCAAGAAAAATGCCATCCTGATCATCGACTTCGCCATCGAGGCCGAGCGTGCGCGTGGCCTGACAGCGGCCGAGGCCGTGCGCGAGGCCTGCCTGCTGCGTTTCCGCCCCATCCTGATGACCACCCTCGCCGCCGTGCTCGGCGCGCTGCCGCTGGCCATCGGCTTCGGTGAAGGCTCCGAGCTGCGCCAGCCCCTCGGCGTGGCCATCATCGGCGGCCTGATCGCCAGCCAGCTGCTGACCCTGCTGACCACGCCGGTGGTCTACGTGATGCTCGACCGCCTGCGCCGGCGCGGCCCGGCCGAGCAGGCGCTCAGCCGCGGCACACCTCCGCAGCCCCACACCCAAGGCACCTGACACCATGCACCTCCTTCCCCGCTCCCTGGTGTCCGCGCTGCTGGCAGCTGGCCTGGCCGCCTGCGCGGTTGGCCCGGAATACCACCGCCCGGATGCCCCCGTTCCCCCGGCATTCAAGGAGGCCGACGGCTGGGTGCAGGCCCGGCCGTCCGATGCAGCCGACCGCGGCCCGTGGTGGACGGTGTTCGGCGACCCGGCGCTCAGCGCGCTGGTGGCCCAGGTCGAGGTGTCGAACCAGAACGTGGCAGCCGCCACCGCCGCCTACGCACAGGCGCGTGCGCTGGTGCGCGAGCAGCGGGCGGCGCTGTTCCCGGTTGTCAATCTCGGGGGCGACGCCAGCCGTGCCGGCGGGAGCGGCAGCAGCCGCAGCGGGAGCACCTACCAGGTCAGCATCGGCGGCAGCTGGGAGCCCGACGTCTGGGGCCGGCTCGGCAATGCCAGCCGCAGTGCCGCAGCCGGCGCCGATGCAAGCGCGGCCGACCTGGCGTCGGCCCGGCTCTCCGCGCAGGGCGAGCTCGTCACCAACTACCTTGCCCTGCGCCAGACCGACGCCCAGGCCGCGCTGCTGGCCACCACCATCGCCGGCTACCAGCGGGTGCTGCAGATCACGCAGAACCGCTACAACGCCGCCATCGCGGCCCGGACCGATCTGCTGCAAGCCCAGACCCAGCTCGCCAACGCGCAGGCCGAAGCGCTCGGCCTCGGCCGCCAGCGTGCCCAGCTGGAACACGCCATGGCCGTGCTGCTCGGCAGGGCACCCGCCGATTTCAGCCAGCCCGTCGCAGCGTGGCAGCCGCGGGTGCCGGAGGTGCCGGCTGGCCTGCCGTCGGAGCTGCTGCAGCGCCGCCCGGACATCGCCGCCGCCGAGCGCCGGGTCGCCGCGGCCAACGCCCAGGTTGGCGTGGCGCAGGCCGCCTTCTACCCCAGCCTGAACCTCTCCGCCTCGTACGGGCTCGGCGCCAGCCGGGTATCGGAGCTGTTCAGCACCTCGGCCGGCGCCTGGTCATTGGGACTGTCGGCGGCGCAGGTGCTGTTCAATGCTGGCGCCACCCGGGCCCGCGTCGATGGCGCCGAGGCAAGCTGGCAGGAAAGCGTGGCCCGCTACCGGCAGACCGTGCTGGCAGCGTTCCAGCAGGTCGAAGACCAGCTCGCCGCGATCCGGGTGCTGGCCCAGCAGCAGGACCTGCGGCGCCAGGCATCGGAAGCCGCCGACCAGGCGGAAACCCAGGTGCTGAACCGCTACAACGCCGGCCAGATCAGTTTTGCCGAGGTGGTGGCGGCCCAGGTCACCGCGCTCAGTGCCCGGCGCGCGCTGGTGCAGGTGCAGGCCGACCGGCAAACCGCCGCCGCCGCGCTCATCCAGGCCCTGGGCGGCGGCTGGCAGGCCACCACTGCACCGCCGCCGGGCTGAAAAACCGCCTCCCGGCGACAATTCCCGCTTTTGCGGGTATTTTCTGCATGAAATAGCACTCTGCCCAGCGTGAAATATGGATATATTGCTATTTATTTCATAGTGATTCCACGCAACCAACCGTAGGCTGGCCGCTCTACTGCAGCGCCCCCCGCATCGCCACAATCGCGCCATTCCCACCACCCGCCGGTGCGCCCTGCCCCACCGGCACACGCCATGCCCGTCAAGCACCCGCTTCCCCCCTCCAGCGCCCGCCCGGTACGCCTGTCCGACATCCAGGGCCTGGCCCGGCTGGCCACCGCCGGCGTAGCCGGTGTCAGCCAGATTGCCGAAGGCGTACACGCATCGGTGCTGCGCAGCATGGGCATGGGTGGCGCGGCGCCCAGTGGCGCCACGGGCGGCCTGACCGGCCTCATTTACCGCAGCGTGCGCGGCGTCACCCGCCTTGTCGGCGGCGGCATCGATGCCACACTGGCACCGCTGGTGCGCTGGCTGGACGACCCCACCAGCGCCTCCCCGCCCGCCCGCGAGGCGGCACTGGCGGCCCTGAACGGCGTGCTCGGCGACCGGCTCGCCGCCAGCGGCAATCCGCTGGCCACCACGATGCGCCTGCGCCATGCCACCACACCGCCCGTGGGCGGCAGGGTCGCCCTGCTCATCCATGGCCTGTGCATGAACGACCTGCAGTGGCGCGATACCGAAACCGGCCATGACCACGGAGACCAGCTCGCCGCCCTCGGCTACACGCCGGTCTACCTGGTCTATAACACCGGCCGCCCCATCGCCGACAACGGCGCCGACCTCGCCCATCAGCTGGAAACCTGGCTGGCCAGCTGGCCGCAGCCCGTGGAAGAGCTGCTGGTGCTGGCCCACAGCATGGGCGGCCTGGTGGCGCGCAGCGCCTGCCACCAGGCCCAGCGCGACGGGCTGCGCTGGCCCGCGCTGCTGCGCACCCTGGTTTTTCTCGGCACCCCCCACCACGGCGCGCCGCTGGAGCGCGCCGGCAACTGGGTCGACCAGGTACTCGGCAGCACCCGCTACTCGGCGCCCTTCGCGCGGCTGGGCCATCTGCGCAGCGCGGGCATCACCGACCTGCGCCACGGCAACGTGCGCCGCGAAGACCACGCCGGCCCCGACCGTTTCGCCGCAGGCCCCGACACCCGCACCCCGCTCCCGCTGCCGGCGGGCGTAGCCTGCTACACCATCGCGGCCAGCAGCGGACGCCAGCGCAGCCCGATGGCCGAGCGCCTGCTGGGCGACGGCCTGGTGCCACTGCGCAGCGCGCTGGGTGAACATGCCGATCCCGCCCATACCCTCGCCTTTCCGCCGGCGCACCGCCACATCGTCTGGGGTGCCGGGCATTTCGCGCTGCTGCACCATCCCGGCGTCACGAAGCAGCTGGAAGTGTGGCTGGCGACCAACGGGTAGCACAGTCGACTGGCATCCAATTTGAGAACTAAAGTACACTCGAGTCCGCGCGGGCTGGTGCGTTCCAGCTACAAAATCGCTAGCTGAAATGCACTATGCTATAGTTTGCATAGCACCACACGATGCAGCACCAGCGCCGCAGACCACAACAGGGGGACGCCCATGAGTTCGAAAGAAAATGCCGCCGTGAGCCAGCTGCTGGCCCTGCTCGAGTCACGCTACGCCATGCGTGTGCTGTGGGCATTGCGGGACGGCCATGCACAGACCTTCCGGCTGCTGCAGGACAGCGTGGGGAGCATCACCCCCAACACCCTGAACACCCGCATCAAGGAACTGCGTGAAGCCGGCCTGCTGACCCACGGCAGCGAGGGTTATGTCGTCACCGCCGTGGGCGCCGATCTGCTCAAGCGCCTGAGCGACGTGCAGGCCTTCGCCACCAAGTGGCTGGCCGGCCAGGCCAAGAAGACCAAGTAAGCCCCTGCGGCGCAGTCGGCCAGCCCGCAGGCGACTGGCATAATTTCAGGTTGTCCTGCTGCCGGGGTATCCATTGCGATGCCCGGCAGCACAGCCCACAACCAGGAAAATGCCATGATCTCCACCCCCTCCGGCCTGCAATACGAAGACACCGAAACCGGCACCGGCGCACAGGCCGCCGCCGGCCAGCGCGTGACCGTGCATTACACCGGCTGGCTGTTCAACAACGGCCAGCAGGGTGCGAAGTTCGATTCCAGCAAGGACCGCAACGATCCCTTCAAGTTCTCGCTCGGCGCGGGCATGGTCATCCGTGGCTGGGATGAAGGTGTGGCCGGCATGAAGGTCGGCGGCAAGCGCACGCTGATCATTCCGTCTGAACTCGGTTACGGCGCGCGCGGTGCCGGCGGCGTGATCCCCCCCAACGCCACGCTGAAATTCGACGTCGAACTGCTCGCCACGAGCTGAACGGCCCACAGCGGCCGCATGCACCGGGTATTGCCCCGGTGCCTTGAAAACCCGGAAGGCGCCCGCACCTCTCCGGGTTGTGACCTTACACGAGTGATTGCCAGCATGTCAGACCACATTCCCAACGATCCCAGCAAAATCCGCCAGCGTGAACCCACGTTCGATGACGACCTGCCCCCCCTCACCGCGCCACCCGCAGCGGCCCCGGCCCAGGGCGAAGTACCCGATGCGGTGTTCGCCCCGGTGAGCGATGCCATTGCGCAGGCCCAGGTCGAGGCCGCCGCACTGAAGGCCCAGGCGGAGGAACTCGCGGCGCTGCAGGCCAAAAATGCCGAGTTGTCCGACCAGTTCCTGCGTGCCCAGGCCGAGGTGCAGAACGCCCGCCGCCGCGCCGACGATGAAGTGTCCAAGGCCCGCAAGTTCGCACTCGAGGGCTTTGCCGACAGCCTGCTGCCCGTGATGGACAGCCTGGAGGCCGGCCTGGCCATCCAGGACGCCACGCCCGAGCAAATTCGCGAAGGCGCCGAAGCCACGCTGCGCCAGTTGCGCGCGGCGCTGGAGCGCAACAAGGTGCTGGCCATCGACCCGGCCGCTGGCGCCAAATTCGACCCCCACCAGCACCAGGCCATCAGTGTGGTGCCGGTCGCCGAGGGCTCCCAGCAAGACCCCAACACCATCGTTGGCGTGCTGCAAAAGGGCTACCTGATCGCCGAACGGGTGCTGCGGCCGGCACTGGTCACGGTCAGTGCGCCCCGCTGAGGCTTGAAACGGGTGGAATTGCCCACACCTTGAACACAGTCATTCATTTTTGAACCCGGGAATGGCCGGCAGCCTGACAGGCCCCCGCCACCCTGCATCGCCAACAGAAACACAAGGACACCATCATGGGAAGAATCATCGGCATCGACCTCGGCACGACCAACAGCTGCGTGGCGATCATGGAAGGCAACACCACCCGCGTAATCGAGAACAGCGAGGGTGCGCGCACCACGCCGTCGATCATTGCCTACCAGGAAGACGGTGAAGTGCTGGTCGGCGCCTCGGCCAAGCGCCAGGCCGTCACCAACCCGCGCAACACGCTGTACGCGGTGAAGCGCCTGATTGGCCGCAAGTTTGCCGAGAAGGAAGTGCAGAAGGACATCGACCTGATGCCCTACACCATCGCCGCTGCCGACAACGGCGACGCCTGGGTGGAAGTGCGCGGCAAGAAGATCGCTCCGCCGCAGATCAGCGCCGAAGTGCTGCGCAAGATGAAGAAGACCGCCGAAGACTACCTCGGCGAGCCCGTCACCGAGGCCGTGATCACGGTGCCGGCCTATTTCAACGACGCCCAGCGCCAGGCCACCAAGGACGCCGGCCGCATCGCCGGCCTGGACGTGAAGCGCATCATCAACGAACCCACCGCCGCGGCGCTGGCGTTCGGCCTGGACAAGCAGGAAAAGGGCGACCGCAAGATCGCGGTGTATGACCTCGGTGGCGGCACCTTCGACGTGTCCATCATCGAGATCGCCGACGTCGATGGCGAAATGCAGTTCGAAGTGCTGTCCACCAACGGCGACACCTTCCTGGGCGGCGAGGACTTCGACCAGCGAATCATCGACTACATCATCGGCGAGTTCAAGAAG
>DASWYJ010000370.1:0-6863 GCA_036405035.1 Burkholderiaceae bacterium | reverse complement strand
GGGCTCCGGCACGGCAAAACCACCGAGCGCCATGCGCCACTCGTAGGCCACCACCTGCACCGCCGCAGCGAGGTTGAGCGAACCAAACGACGGGTTGGTGGGAATGCGCAGCGCCGCATGGCAGCGGTACACGTCCTCGTTGGCCATGCCAAAACGCTCGGAGCCAAACAAAAATGCCACACCTGCAGGTAAATTTTCGGTATTTTGTGCCGCTGGCCAGCGCTGTTGCTCGTTTGTTTGCTCCTTTTTCAATAGCAAATCGAAGCACGCACGGGGCGCCAGCGTGGGCGGGCCAAAGTCGCGCGGCGTCATGGCGGTGGCATAAAGGTGGCTCATGCCGTCGAGCGCGGCATCCAGGGTGTCGACGATGCGGGCGTTCTGCAGCACATCCAGCGCGCCACTGGCGCGCTGGATGGTTTCCTCGCGCCGCAGCACATTGGCCCAGCGCGGCGCCACCAGCACGAGGTCGTCGAAGCCCATCACCTTCATCGCGCGGGCGGTCGCGCCCACATTGCCGGCATGGCTGGTGCCGATCAGCACAAAACGGGTTTTCATCACAGCGTGGAGCTCGGGCAGCGCGGTCGGGGCGCCGCAGGTAAAATCGTGGATTGTCGCTGCATGCATCGCCATGCAGTCCTGCCGCTCATCCCGTGTGTCTCCCGGCGCTGCCGCGGAGCCAAACCTGAAAATTCATGTCGCCCAATATCCATCCGATGCTCAACGTGGCCGTCAAGGCCGCCCGCGCTGCCGGCGCCATCATCAACCGCGCCGCGCTTGATGTCGAAGCCGTCCGCATTTCGCAGAAGCAGGTCAACGACTTCGTCACCGAAGTCGACCAGGCCAGCGAGCAGGCCATCATCGAAACCCTGCTCACCGCCTACCCCGGCCACGGCATCCTGGCCGAGGAATCGGGCTCCGAGCACGGCGCGAAAGACTCCGAGTTCGTCTGGATCATCGACCCCCTGGACGGCACCACCAACTTCATCCATGGCTTCCCGGTCTACTGCGTCAGCATTGCGCTGGCCGTGCGCGGGAAGATCGAGCAGGCCGTCATTTACGACCCCAGCCGCAATGACCTGTTCACCGCCACCAAAGGCCGCGGCGCCTACATGAATGACCGCCGGCTGCGCGTTTCCAAGCGCATCCGCCTGGCCGACTGCCTGCTGTCCACCGGCTTCCCGTTCCGCCAGGGCGACAACTTCAAGAACTACCTGGCCATCATGGCCGACATCATGCCGCGTACCGCCGGCCTGCGCCGCCCCGGCGCGGCCGCGCTCGACCTGGCCTACGTGGCAGCCGGCTTTACCGACGGCTTTTTTGAGACCGGCCTCGCCCCCTGGGACATGGCGGCGGGCTCGCTGCTGGTGCAGGAGGCCGGTGGCCTGGTCGGCAACTTCATCGGCGAGGCCGATTTCCTCGACCACAAGGAATGCCTGGCTGCCAGCCCCAAGATCTACGCACAGCTGGTGCCGCTGCTGTCGCGCTACAGCAAGTTCGCCAGCGCCGGCGAAAAGGCCCAGGTCCGCCAGGCGCTCAGCCAGGGCGTGTTGGGCCTGCCCACCGAAAGCGCCCCTGAACGGCCGGGCGAATAGGCTGCTGCGGCCATTCCGGCGGGTGCAAAGCCCGTGACGGAATGGCAACAAAATCACGAAAAGGGGGCAGGTTTTACGTAGTCGTAAGTATTAACCCGCAGTGATTCAAGGGTATAGGGCGGTACCATCAAGTACCAAATAGAACGAGCGTTCTTTTTACTGCCCGCCCATCCCATGATTACTCGCCTCGCCCCCTGCTTTGCCCTGGTTCTTTCCGCCCTGCTGCCGGCCTGCGGCGGCGGTGGTGACGGCCCCGGCCCCAAGACCGAAACCAGAACAGTCCGCGTGGCCGGCGACGACCAGGGCGACAGTGGCAGCTTCGGCTTCAAGTTCACCGTCCAGGACGCGGCCAACCCCAAGGGATACCCCATCTTCACCGAGCTGGTTGCGGCCAGCCTGCACGCGCCGGCCATCTGCAACTACTACAAGGGCGTGAACGGCAGCGTGACGTTCACGGCCAACACCGGCTGCACCAGCATGGCCATCGCCGGCAGCCGCATCAACTTCCAGCCGACGCTGGCCAACCAGCTGCGTACGCTGCCGCTCATCGGAGAGGTGGTCAACGGCGTGGCCCCCGTCGGGAGCCCGGTCGACCAGGTGCTGACGCTGCTGCCTGGCCTGGGCAGCGTGCTGGCCAACATCCCGTCGCTGCCGCTCGTCGGCGCCGTGGTGTCGGGTGTGCTGCAGCCGATCGCCGACCAGATTCCCGGCGCCACCGCAGCGACCACCCCGCTGCTGTTGGACAACCAGCTCAAGGCCATGGCCACCCAGGGCATCACCTCGCAGGACGTCGTGGTGCTGATCGCCGGCAGCAACGACGCCGCCGACGTGGCCACCGCCTTCCTGCAGGCCGGCACCGACCAGGGCATCGCGTTCGTCACGCTGATGGGCACGATGGGGATCACCAACAGCAACCGCCGCGCCGCCGGCAACACCTACATGAGCAAGCTGGCGGACAAGTACTACGCCAGCATCAACACCCACCTGCTGGCCAGGGGCGCGACCAAAATCGCCATCCTGAACATGCCCAATATCGTGCAAACGCCGCGCCTTTCGCAGGCCCGCGCCACCATCGCCGGCGCCGAGGCTGCGGTGCCGATGTTTGTTGAATGGGTCGAAACCTACAACCGGCAGCTGGCAGCCAACATCAACGGCGACAAACGCTTCATCCAGGTCGACTACCGCAAGCTCATCAACGACGCCATCACCGATCCGAATCTGCTGGTCACCAACTCCGACACCCCGGCCTGCCCCTCGACCGGCACCGGTATCCTCGACCGGCTGCCCACCTACGACCTGAAATCCTGCACCTCGGGCGTGCTCAGCACCAACCCGCCCCAGGGCCAGACCGCCGGCGACTGGTGGACACACTACTTCTTCGCCGACAGCACCCACCCCACGCCCTACCTGCACAACCTGCTGGCGCGTGGCGTGAACCTCGAACTGATCCGCGCCGGCATCCTGTAAAAAACCAAGAATTGATGGGAAGAACCACCATGAAAAAACGGATTTCGCTGGCTACCGCTGCGGCAATCGCTGCCGGCTTTTCCTGCGGCAGCGCCTTCGCACAGTACGAAGGCACCTTCCTGATCCGTGGCGGCGCGATGCAGATCAAGCCCAAGGTACAGAGCGGCGGCCTCAGCGGCCCGGCGCCCTCGGGCTCCACCATCGACAACGGCCCGAGCTCCCGCATCTCCGGCGGCATCACGCTGATGATGACGGACCACATCTCGGTGGACCTGCCGCTGGCCGTCCCGTTCAAGTTCCCCATCTACGGCACCGGCGCGGTGCAGGGTGTGGGCAAGCTGGGCACGGTGAAGTCGCTGCCGGCCACGCAGTTCGTGCAGTACCGCTTCCTGCCACCGGAATCGACATTCCGTCCCTATGTGGGCCTGGGCATCACCTATGCCTACTTCTTCGACGAGGAAGGCAGCGCCGCCTTCACCGGCCTGACCAACCCCGGCGGCCCGAACACCACCTTCAAGGTCAAGTCGAAATTTGCCCTGACGCCCCAGATCGGCGCCTACGTGGCGCTCGGCGACACGTATTTTCTCGACATCTGGTACGGCAAGACCTTCCTCAAGACCGTCACCACGCTGTCCACCGGGCAAACACAGAACATCGTGCTCAACCCGCGCACGCTGCAGATCAGCGTCGGCATGCAGCTCTGACACATCCCTTCCCTGTTCATAGGACCTCCCTCGGGCTGGTCCGGCGCAAGCCGGGCCAGCTTTTTTTTCCTACACGTTCCGGCGGCGTCCGGACCTTGGCGTTTGTGCGGAGTCGGCAGGTGCCGCCGATCCGGTATCCTTGCGGGCTCCCTGACTTCCGCAATTTCGTGCCATTCCACCCCACCGTGGCCTGGCGCGAATTGCTGCGGCCAGGCCAAAAACAATAAAACCCGATGCACATGCCTGTTGCTTCCGCTTTCCCGCGCCACTGACCATGGTGCTGCCCGCCCGCCTGTTCACGCTCGCCGTGCTATGCACGGCGCTGTCCGGCTGCGGCCTGCTGAAAATGGTGCCCCCCACCCCGCAGCAGCAGGCCAACGAGCCACCTCCCCCGGCACCAGAGCCCGTCGCAACCACGGTGGAACCTGTCGACGCCAGCATCGAAGCCGACATCCTTTTTCCGCCGCCGGTGGCCCTGACCCGGAAAAAATCCCGCTGGGTTCCCGCCGAATGGCATGAACTCCCCGGCTTTGGCAACGACAGCCCCGAGCAGGCATGGGATTCCTGGCTCCACTCCTGCGCCCGCCCGCCCCGCGAATTTGCCCGGCTGTGTGGTGAAGTCCGGCAGCACCGGAACGCACCCGACGCGGACCGGCTGCAATGGATGAAGGGCAACCTGCAGCCCTACCGCGTGGAAACGCTGCGCGGCAACAGTTCCGGCCTGCTGACCGGCTATTTCGAGCCCACCATCGCCGCGCGGCGCAAACGCGATTTCTTCTTTCGCTATCCGGTCTACCGGCAGCCTGCGGCCATGAATCCCCGCAAACGCTGGTACAGCCGGCGCGAAATGGATACGCTCCCGGCTGCCATGAAGGCGCTCAAGGGGCACACCATCGCCTGGCTGTCCAGCCCGGTCGAGATTCTGATGCTCCAGACCCAGGGCAACGCCGTGCTGCGCATCACCGAGCCCGACGACACCATCTCCCATGCGCGGCTGCAGTTCGCCAACACCAACCAGAACCCGGCGGCCAGCGCCGGAAAATGGCTGCGGGGGCGCCGCGAGATCACCAATACCAGCTGGGACGCACTGCAGGAGTGGGTCAACAAGAACCCCCAGCGCGGCCATGAATTGCTGTGGGCCAACCCGCAGGTGGTGTTCTTCCGCGAGCAGCCCGTTGCGGAAAGCGACCTCGCAGTGGGGCCGCAAGGCGCCCACGGCGTACCGCTCACAGCCCGCCGCTCCATCGCGGTCGACCGCGACAGCATCCCCTTCGGCACACCCGTCTGGATGGCCAGCACCGGCGCAACCGGCGCACTGAAGAAGCTGGTGTTCGCGCAGGACACCGGCGGTGGCATCCAGGGTGCCGTGCGGGCTGATTTCTACGTGGGCAGCGGCAAGGACGCGGGAGAACTGGCCAGCCGGATCCGGCAACCGCTGCAGCTCTGGGTACTGTGGCCCAAACCCGCACCACTGCCCCCCGCCATTCCCGTCACGATTGCGCGCCCGCCACCCGAATTGAGCCATGAGGAAGCCGAGCCGCCGCCTACCGTCACGGGCAGCCTTGCACACTGACGGCGCCGACAGCTGAAGGCCCTGCATGGCCTGCCCGCAGCTCCAGGTGATGCAGCGGCGCTGCCAGGAACGCGCTTACGATTCCAGCTCACGGCGTGCCCTGCGCCAAGCCCATGCACGCTCCAGCGACCGCACCAGCGGCTACGAAACCGGCGCCGATGTGTACCTCACGCTCAACGAAGCCCATCTGCTGCACGACCTCACCACCGCGCCCGAGCGCCAGCTCGGCACCGACGACCTGATCCGCAGGCTCAGCCAGGAACACACACTGCAAACGCAGCGCGACCACCTCACTGTGCTGATCAGCCGCCTGCGCAGCAAGATCGACGACGCGCTGCCCCAGAAGGACATCATCAAGGCCGTGCGCGGCTACGGCTGCAAGCTGACGGTACCCTTCGTGGTGGAATAGCCCATCCGGCGCCACTGCCCGATGCGGGCAGCCCGTGCCCGCTGGCTACACTGGCAGTCCTCCCGATCCCCCGAGTACGACAGCAGGTACGGTTTTGCAGGCTCCCACTCCTTCTTCCACCACGGTAGCGCCGGTGCGCGCGCCCGATGGCCACACCCCCATGATGGCCCAGTACCTGACCATCAAGGCCGCCCACGCCGGCACGCTGGTCTTCTACCGCATGGGCGATTTCTACGAGCTGTTCTATGAAGACGCCGAAAAAGCCGCGCGCCTGCTCGACATCACCCTCACCCGGCGCGGCCAGTCGGCCGGCGAGCCGGTGGTCATGTGCGGCGTACCTTTCCATGCGCTCGAAGGCTACCTGGGCAAGCTGATCCGCCTGGGCGAATCGGTGGCCATTTGCGAGCAGGTGGGCGACGTGGCCACCTCCAAGGGGCCGGTGGAACGCAAGGTGGTGCGGGTGGTGACACCCGGCACCATCACCGACAGCGCCTTGCTGGCCGACAAATCCGAGGCCCTGCTGCTGGCCGTGCACCAGGGCCCCCGCGCCGCACGCGAAGACGGCTGCGGGCTGGCCTGGATCAGCCTCACCCAGGGCGTGCTGCACCTGGCCCAATGCCCGGCCGACGCGCTGCCCGCCTGGGTGGCCCGCATCGCCCCCAGCGAGCTGCTGCACAGCGCCGACGCCACCGCGCCATTCGTGCAGATGCTGGCCGGCCTGCGCAGCGCCGGCGGGCCGTCGATCACCGAGCGGCCCGGCTGGCAGTTCGATGGCGCACTCGGCGAGCGCAAGCTGCAGGAGCAGCTGGGCGTGGCCAGCCTCGCGGCCTGGGGTGCCGAGGCCCTGCCCCAGGGCCATGCCGCTGCCGCGGCGCTGCTGGCCTATGCGGAACACACACAGGGCCGCGCCCTCAGCCACCTGGCAAGCCTGCAGGTCGAGCGGCCCGACGAACTGCTGGACCTGCCCACCACCACCCGGCGTAACCTGGAACTGGTGCAGACGCTGCGCGGCGAAGACAGCCCCACGCTGTTTTCGCTGCTCGACACCTGCATGACCGGCATGGGCAGCCGCATGCTCAAGCACTGGCTGCTCGCCCCCCGGCGCGACCGCGGCGAAG
>DASWYJ010000369.1:0-2274 GCA_036405035.1 Burkholderiaceae bacterium | reverse complement strand
TTGGGGTAGCGCACCGGCGGCGCGGCGCTGGCCAGGTAGACCTTGCGGGCACCGGCGTCGCGCGCCATCTGCACGATTTCCTTGGACGTGGTGCCACGCACGATGGAATCATCGACCAGCAGCACGTTGCGGCCCTTGAACTCGCTGCCGATCACGTTGAGCTTCTGGCGCACGCTTTTCTTGCGCACCGCCTGCCCGGGCATGATGAAGGTACGGCCCACATAGCGGTTCTTCACAAAGCCTTCGCGGTACGGAATGCCAAGCAGGTGCGCGAGCTGCGTGGCGCTCGGGCGGCTCGATTCGGGGATGGGAATCACCACGTCGATCTCGTTCGGCGGCACGGTGGACACCACCCGCTTGGCCAAGGATTCACCCAGGTTCAGCCGGGCCTGGTAGACCGAGATGCCGTCCATCGTGGAATCGGGCCGGGCCAGGTAAACAAACTCGAAAATGCAGGGGTGCAGGCTCGGTGCGTCGGCGCACTGCTGCGCGTGCAGCTTGCCCTCCAGGTCGACAAACACGGCCTCGCCCGGCAGCAGATTGCGCTCGAACACATGCCCCGTGCCTTCCAGCGTGACCGATTCGCTGGCCACCATCACCGAATCCTTGCTGCGCCCCAGGCACAGCGGGCGAATGCCGTAGGGGTCGCGGAACGCCAGCAGGCCGTGGCCGGCGATCAGCGCCACCACCGCATATGAACCCTTGACCCGGCGGTGCACGTTGCGCACCGCGGTGAATACGTCTTCCGGCTTGAGCGCCAGGCCACGGGTGGATTTTTCAAGCTCGTGCGCCAGCACGTTGAGCAGCACTTCCGAATCGCTCTCGGTGTTGATGTGGCGGTGGTCGGTGACGAACAGCTCGGTCTTCAGCGCCGCGGCGTTGGTGAGGTTGCCGTTGTGCACCAGCACGATGCCGAAGGGCGCGTTCACATAGAAGGGCTGGGCCTCTTCCTCGCTGTAGGCGTTGCCGGCAGTGGGGTAGCGCACCTGGCCCAGGCCCACGCTGCCCGGCAGCGCGCGCATGTCGCGGGTGCGGAACACGTCGCGCACCATGCCCTTGGCCTTGTGCATGAAGAACTTGCGTTCCTGCTGGGTGACGATGCCGGCCGCATCCTGGCCGCGGTGCTGCAACAGCAGCAGCGCGTCATAGATGAGCTGGTTGACGGGGGCATTGCTGACAACACCAACGATTCCACACATGTCTTGGTCCTCTTGTGGCAGGCCCGGCGGGAAACCACCGGCCACCTGCCCTACCCATCTCAGGAAGGCAGATGCCTTCCAAACGCTTCCGGCAACACCGGCTTCAGGTTCTTCAGCGCGGCCACCAGCATGTCGGCCCCGGCCGACTGCTGCCACCACGGGCTGGTGTGCAGCGGCGTCATGCCCACCACCACCGTCACCGCCAGCAGCAGCACCACGCCCCGCAGCAGGCCAAACAGCATGCCCAGCGTGCGGTCCACCGGCCGCAGGCCCAGCGCCTCCACCAGCTTCTTCAGCAGCCAGGCCACCAGGCCACCGGCAAACACCGCCACCACAAACACCAGCACGAAACCCGCCGCATACCGCACCGGCTCGGCCGCACCGGCCATGGGCAGCCATTCGGCGGCGGCGGGTGCAAACCACTGTGCCAGAAAAAACGCAGCCACCCAAGCGGCCACCGACAGCATTTCATACACCAGGCCGCGCCAGGCTCCGAGCAGCATCGACGCGCCCAGAACGGCCAGCAGTATCCAGTCCAGCGCCGCCATGCGCTACAGCGTCAGGATGGCGGCGGGCAAACCCAGGCCCTTGATGCGTTTGGCGGCCTTTTCGGCCTCGGCCCGGCTGTCATAGGGCCCGACCCGCACGCGAATGCGCCTGCCGTCCTTCGTATCTGCGACGTGGGTGTAGGTTTTCAAGCCTGCCGCCTCGACCTTGAGCCGGGTCTCGCGCGCCTTGGCGTTCTCGGCGAAGGCACCCACCTGCACGATGAAGCGTTCTTCCTCGCGTGCTTCGGAGGCGGCCTTGGCACGGGCCGGCTCCGGCGCGCTGCTGCCTTTGGCTCCGCTGTCGCGGCCTTCCAGCAGCGCCCGGGCCTTGCTGCCCTCGTCGGTGCGGGCGGGCTCCTTGCGGGGCGGCTCTTTCGGCTTCTCGGTTTTTTCCGGGGGAGGTTTTGCCGCTTCCTTTTTAGGAGCAATATCCGTAGATTTGGCGCTGGCCACGGGCGCTTTTTTCACTGAATCGGCACCCACCAGATGCTCGCCGTCGTCGAGGCTGGAGGCCGGCGCCACACCCG
>DASWYJ010000368.1:0-4460 GCA_036405035.1 Burkholderiaceae bacterium | reverse complement strand
GAGCCGCGCCCTGGCCAAACCGCCTGTCGACGTCGCCGACACACCCAGCACAGACCTCCTGCCCAATACCGCCGGCAAGCAGACGCCGCGGCGCATGCGCCGCGCTGCCGAAATTCTGGCAGCGGCCCGCGAGAGCTTCCTGGAAAAAGGATTCGAGCGTGCGTCCATCAGCGAAATCGCTGCCAAGGTGGGCGTGGTGGAAGGGCTCGTGTACTCATACTTTCCCACCAAGCGCGATTTGCTCAATGAAGTGCTGCGCGCCATGTATGAGCCCCTGATTCGCGATGTGGATGACAGCTTTTCCCGCCTGCAGGGTCTTCGTAGCCGGCTGCGTTTCCTCATTTGGCGGCATTTGCGGGTGTACGTAGAGGAGTCCAGTCTGTCCCGGCTGGTTCTGCATGAAGTGCGCACGGGGCCTGAATATTTCAAATCGGTACTTCACGACCTGCATGTTCGGTATACGGCGTTCCTTATTCGTACCGTGCGCGAAGCCATCACATCGGGCGAGCTGCCAGCCGATACCGACGAAGAAATGGTCCGTGGCATGGTCTACGGCGGCATAGAACACCGCATGTGGGCCACGCTGTTTGGCCGCGGCACGGTTGATGTGGAAGCCACGGCCGACCGCTACACCGCGATGGTGCTACGCGGCATTCTGCCGGCCGATGCTGCTGCGGCTTCCTCCTCTCAACCAAACCGCGACGAGACCGAACGCCGGCTGGCCCGGCTGGAACAGATCGTGGCGGCACAGGCCGGCATGCTGCCAGCCCCTCCTCCCGCCGCGCCCCGGCGCAAGACCAAGACATGACCCCTATCCGCAAACTCTTTGTTGCCAACCGCGCGGAAATCGCGCTGCGCATCGTGCGCACTGCGCAGCGCCTGGGTATCGCCACCGTAGTGCCCTGGCACCGGCAGGACCAGCATGGCCCGGCCCGGGCACAGGCCGATGAAACGGTGGAGATCTTCGGTGAGCCGCCCGTTGCGGCGTGGCTCGACATTCCCGGCATGGTGCGGACAGCACTGGAAACCGGCTGCGACGCTGTGCACCCCGGCTACGGCTTTCTGTCGGAAAACGCGGCATTCGCACGCGCGGTGGTGGAAGCAGGCCTGGTCTTCGTTGGCCCTCCGGCAGCAGCGATCGACCTGATGGGTGACAAGATCAGCGCGCGCAATTTTGCGGTGAAGAACGGTGTGCCGGTCACGCCATCGGCAGACGAAGCCGACGACCCCGCAGGCTTTGCCGACCGCGCGCGCGCCATCGGGTTCCCGCTGCTCATCAAGGGCGCCGCAGGTGGCGGGGGCAAGGGCATGCAGATCGTGCGCCAGGCGAGCCAGCTGGCTGACGCGATTGCCATCGCCCGCGCCGAGAGCCAGCGCTACTTTGGTGCTGGTCGCCTGCTGGCCGAGCGTTTCGTGGAACAGCCGCGCCATATTGAGGTACAGGTATTCGGCGATGCGCAGGGCCACGTCATTCATCTCGGTGAGCGCGAGTGCTCGATCCAGCGGCGCTTCCAGAAACTGATCGAGGAGTCGCCCGCCCCCGCCCTGGATGCGGGGCTGCGCAACCGGATATGCGAGGCGGCTGTGCGCCTGGCCAGCGCTGCGGGTTATATCAACGCCGGTACGGTGGAATGCATTGTGGCGCCCAGCGGTGAGTTCTTCTTTCTGGAGATGAACACGCGGCTGCAGGTCGAGCACCCGGTGACCGAGATGGTGACCGGGCTGGACCTGGTCGAACTGCAGTTGCGGATTGCCCAGGGTGAACCTTTGCCGATGACCCAGGACCAGGTGCATTTTGCCGGCCATGCGATCGAATGCCGCATCCTGGCGGAAGACGCCGATGCCGGCTTCGTGCCCGACACCGGCAAGGTGCTGCTGCTGCATGCGCCTGGCGGCCCCGGGGTGCGCTTTGATTGCGGTGTGACCGAAGGTGCACCGGTCACTGCCGACTTCGATTCCATGCTCGCCAAGCTGGTGGTGCACGGCGCGGACCGCACGCTGGCGATTTCGCGCATGGTCCGTGCGCTGGAAGAAACGGCCATGCTGGGTGTCACGCTCAACAGCCATTTTCTGTCGCGCGTGCTGCGGCATCCGGCGTTTGCCCGGGGCGAAACCGACACGGGCTTTCTGGAGCGCCACAAGGCGCAACTGGCACCCACTGAACCCACCCCCACCGAACGCCAGGCGATGCTGGCGGTCGCTGCGAGCGCGGCCCCCGATCTGGTGGGCAGCCGCATTCCCGAGCCCTATGCCTCGATGGGCGCATGGCGCAACTGATTGCCATATGACAACCTTTCAATTTGCCAACGCGCCGTCCGTGCGCCACCAGGTGCAGGCCCGCACCAACACCATCCAGGTAGACGGTACGGATTTCCATGTCCGCAGCACCGCGCCCGGCTGTTTTGTGACCACCGTCAACGGGCGCACCGAACGCCTGTACGCGGTGACCCACGGTGATGCCATCCATGTGCAGTTCCAGGGGCGCGCCTGGACCATCAACAAGGTCGACCTGACCCGGTCCGATGCCAGCAGCACCCCCGAAGGGGCCGGCGCCTGCCATGCGCCCATGCCCGGTGTGGTGATATCGATACTGGCCCGCACCGGTGAACCCGCAACCCAGGGCGACGCCTTGCTAGTGATCGAAAGCATGAAGCTGCAGATGACCATATCCGCCCCCCTCACCGGTACGGTGATAGACCTCCCGCTGGCCGTTGGGCAAACGTTTCAGCGCGGTGCCGTGCTGGCCGTGGTGCAGGCCGCAGGAGACAAAGCATGAGTCGCATTCTCAGCAAGCTCGACACCCGTTCGGACAGCTACCGCAAGAACCACCTCGCCATGACCAGCAAGGTCGAGGCCCTGCGCGAGCAGGTTCACAAGGCACGCTTCGAGCGGCCGCAGCGCGACATCGACCGGCTGCACCGGCAGAAAAAACTCACCGTGCGCGAGCGCCTGGATCTGTTGCTCGACCCCGGCACCCCGTTCCTGGAGATCGGCACGCTGGCCGCCAACCGCGCCTACGAGGGCGAGGTGCATGGTGCCGGGCAGGTCTCGGGTATCGGCATCATCCAGGGCCGCGAGGTGGTAATCCACGCCGACGACCCCAGCATCAAGGGTGGAGCCTGGTATCCGCTGTCGGTGAAAAAGATCATCCGCACGCTGGACATTGCCATCGAGAACCGGCTGCCGGTGCTGCACCTGTGCGACAGCGCCGGTGGCTTCCTGCCGCTGCAGTCCGAGCTGTTCCCGGACCGCTACGCGGCCGGTCGCATCTTCCGCAACCAGTGCACACTGTCCAAAATGGGCGTGCCGCAGATTGCGGTGGTGCTCGGCCACTGCACCGCCGGCGGCGCCTACATTCCGGCGCTGTGCGACTACAGCGTCATCGTGCGCGGCAACGGCGGCGTGTTCCTCGGCGGCCCGCCACTGGTAAAGGCCGCCACGGGCGAGATCGTCACTGCCGAGGCACTGGGTGGTGCGCACATGCACACCACCGTCTCCGGCACCTGCGACTACGCGGCCGACGACGAGCCACATGCGTTTGCAATTGCGCGCGACATCCTGGCCCAGACCTCGCCCATCCCCAAACAGCAGATCGACCGCATCGCCGCCGAGGCCCCGTTCTACGATCCGTCCGAGCTGTACGGCATCGTGCCGACCGACTGGAAAACCGGCTTCGACATGCGCGAGGTGATTGCCCGCGTGGTCGATGGCAGCCACTTCCACGAATACCAACCCGACTACGGCACCACCATGGTCTGCGGCTACGCCCGCATCTGGGGCTGCAAGGTCGGCATCCTGGCCAACAACGGTGTGTTGTTCAACGACAGCTCGCTGAAGGCCGCGCACTTCATGCGGCTGTGCGACCGCGACCGCACGCCGCTGGTGTTTCTGCAGAACATCACCGGCTACATGGTGGGCCGTGAATACGAGGAGCGCGGCATCACCAAGGACGGCGCCAAGATGATCATGACGCAGGTTGGTTGCACCGTGCCCAAGTTCACTGTCATCGTCGGCGGTTCTTTTGGCGCAGGCAACTACGGCATGTGTGGCCGCGCTTTCGACGGCCGCTTTTTGTGGATGTGGCCGCAGTCGCAGATTGCAGTGATGGGTGCCGAGCAGGCCGCCAACACGCTGGCCGACGTGAAGATTCGCCAGCTCCAGCGGCAGGGCCACCAGCTCGGTGCCGAAGAAATTGCCGCGATCCGCGACCCGGTGCTGGCCAGCTTCGAGGCCGAGAGCGATGCCTACTACTCCACCTCGGAGCTGTGGGACGACGGCATTCTCGACCCGGTCGACACGCGCAACGCGCTGGGCATGGCCATCGTTGCCTCGCTCAATGCACCGTTTGGCGAGATGGGCTACGGCGTGCTGCGCCTCTGATTCCGAGGTCGCACCAGCGCTGGTCTTTCACTCCCGGGGCAATCCACTCCATTCGGTGTCAGGGTGCATGGCCGGGAGCC
>DASWYJ010000367.1:0-17023 GCA_036405035.1 Burkholderiaceae bacterium | reverse complement strand
GGTGTGCAGCTGGTCGAGTTCTATGAGCTCGGGCTGGGCGAAGTGATCCCGGTGTCGGCCGCGCACGGCCAGGGCATTCGCAGCCTGATCGAGCTGGCGCTGGCGCCGCTGAATCTCCCGGACCCGGACGAAGACGCTGATACGGCCGATTCCGGCGCGGTCAAGCTGGCGGTGGCCGGCCGGCCCAATGTGGGCAAATCCACACTGATCAACACCTGGCTGGGGGAGGAGCGGCTGGTCGCCTTTGACATGCCGGGCACCACCCGCGACGCGATTTCGGTGCCTTTCGAGCGCGCGGGCCAGAAGTTCGAGCTGATCGACACCGCCGGCCTGCGCCGCAAGGGCAAGGTGTTCGAGGCGATCGAGAAATTCTCGGTCGTCAAGACGCTCCAGGCCATCGAGTCGGCCAACGTGGTGCTGCTGTTGCTCGATGCGACCCAGGGCGTGACCGATCAGGACGCGCATATCGCCGGCTACATCCTGGAAAGCGGGCGCGCGGTGGTGCTCGCCATCAACAAGTGGGATGCGGTCGATGCCTATGAGCGCTCGCTGCTGCAGCGTTCCATCGAGACCCGGCTGGCTTTCCTGAAGTTTGCCAACATCCATTTCATCTCGGCGAAGAAGCGGCAGGGGCTGGCGCCGGTCTGGGCCTCCATCGTGCAGGCGCACAAGGCAGCGACCTGCAAGATGCCCACACCCGTGCTGACCCGCCTGCTGCTCGATGCGGTGCAGTTCCAGTCACCCCAGCGGGCCGGCATGTTCCGCCCCAAGCTGCGCTACGCGCACCAGGGCGGCATGAACCCGCCGGTCATCGTGATCCACGGCAATTCGCTGGAGCACGTGACCGATGCCTACAAGCGTTTTCTCGAAGGGCGCTTCCGCAAGGAGTTCAATCTGGTGGGAACGCCGCTGCGGGTGGAAATGAAGAGTTCGAGCAACCCCTACGCGGACAAAGAGTCCCACTAGGGCGTTTGGGGAATTGCCCGGCGGACCCTGTGCGGCTCCGGTTCGCTGTGGTAACGTGTACGTTCTTCAACAATTCTGGAACACGGAACATATCGTGAGCAATAAAGGCCAACTTCTCCAGGACCCGTTTCTCAATGCCTTGCGCAGGGAACACGTGCCGGTCTCGATCTACCTCGTCAATGGTATCAAGCTGCAGGGACAGATCGAGTCGTTTGACCAGTATGTGGTGTTGCTGCGCAATACCGTGACCCAGATGGTATACAAGCACGCAATCTCCACCATCGTGCCGGCACGCGCTGTCAATTTCCAGACACCGGAAGATCCGGAAGCTGCTCCAAGTTGATGGGCGGAACGGCGGATCGCGGTGACGCTGCCAACCACGGTTTGAATCCCCGCATGCAGGACAACCCGGCTGTTGCGCGGGCTGTCCTGGTGGCCGTTGACCTGGGCCTGCCCCATTTCGATGCCGAACTGGAGGAGCTGAGCCTGCTGGCGCAGACGGCCGGGCTCGACCCGGTGGCCCGTATCACCTGCAAGCGCAAGGCGCCCGACGCGGCCATGTTTGTCGGCAGCGGCAAGGCAGATGAAATCAAGCTGCTCGCCGAAATGCACGGCGCCACCGAAATCCTGTTTGACCAGTCGCTCAGCCCGGCGCAACAGCGCAATCTGGAGCGCCACACCGGCATGGCGGTGAATGACCGCACGCTGCTGATTCTGGAAATCTTTGCCCAGCGCGCCCGCAGCCACGAGGGCAAGCTGCAGGTTGAATTGGCGCGGCTGCAGTACCTGTCGACCCGCCTTGTCCGGCGCTGGACCCACCTGGAGCGCCAGACCGGCGGTGCCGGGGTGCGCGGCGGCCCGGGTGAAAAGCAGATCGAGCTCGACAAGCGCATGATCGGCAGCGCCATCAAGCGCACCAAGGAGCGGCTGGAGAAGGTGAAGAGCCAGCGCCACACCCAGCGGCGCCAGCGGGAGCGGCGCGACACCTTCAACATTTCGCTGGTCGGCTACACCAACGCCGGCAAATCCACGCTGTTCAATGCCTTGGTCAAGGCCCGCGCCTATGCGGCCGACCAGCTGTTTGCGACGCTGGACACCACCACTCGCAACCTCTACCTCGGTGAAGCGGGGCGGTCGGTGTCGTTGTCCGACACGGTGGGTTTTATCCGCGATCTGCCGCACGGCCTGATCGATGCCTTCGCCGCGACGCTGCAGGAGGCTGCTGATGCGGATCTGCTGCTGCATGTGGTGGATGCGGCCAATCCCGGCTATCCGGAGCAGATTGCCGAAGTGCAGCGGGTGCTGGCCGAGATCGGGGCGGACACGGTTCCGCAGGTGCTGGTATTCAACAAGCTTGATGCCATGGAACCCGGCCAGCGGCCGGCACAGCTGGCGGACATGATGGATGTGGACGGCCTGCCGGTGGCCCGCGTGTTTGTCAGTGCACGTGCGGGTGACGGGCTGGCGGTGCTGCGCCAGTGCCTGGGCGAGCGGGCCGCGGCGGCGCGTTTTGGGCCTGTTGCCACTACGGATTCCCCCGAGTTGCGGGACTTGCGGCCCTGATTGGGCACAATCAGGGTTGCTTCAGAAAAGAGTATGAGCGCATGAATTTCCATCTACCCGCCTTTCCGTGGGCGCGCCTGCCGGCCCGTATCCGGGGCATGTTCAATTTGAACGACCCGCGCTGGGGCCGTGGCGACGAGCCGGCCGCAGGCAATGACAAGCCGGAAACCCCTCCGCCGGGCAAGGAGCCGCCTCCCTCCGGTGGGCGTGGGCAGGGCCCCAACCAGGGGCCGCCTGATCTCGATGAGCTCTGGCGTGATTTCAACCGCAAGCTCGGCGGCCTGTTCGGCAACCGGGGCGGCGGGCGCGGCAATGGTGGGTTTGGTGGCAACGGTGCGGGTGGCCCCGGTGGTTTTCAGCCCAACATGAAGAACGCCGGCGTCGGCGTTGGCCTGATTGCCGGTGTTGTGCTGCTGATCTGGCTGGGTACCGGTTTCTTCATCGTGCAGGAAGGCCAGCAGGCCGTCATCACGCAGTTCGGCAAATACCGCTCTACCGCGGGTGCTGGTTTCAACTGGCGCCTGCCATACCCCATCCAGCGCCATGAGCTGGTGGTGGTTACGCAGATCCGCTCGGTCGATGTGGGCCGGGACAATGTCATCAAGGCCACCGGCCTGCGCGAATCGGCCATGCTGACCGAGGACGAGAACATCGTCGAGATCAAGTTCGCAGTGCAGTACCGCCTGAGCGATGCCCGTGCCTATCTGTTCGAGAGCAAGGATCCGGCAGCGTCGGTGGTGCAGGCGGCCGAAACCGCGGTGCGCGAGGTGGTGGGCAAGATGAAGATGGATTCGGCGCTGGCCGAAGAGCGCGACCAGATTGCACCCCGCGTGCGGGCGCTGATGCAGACCATCCTCGACCGCTACAAGGTTGGTGTGGAGGTGGTGGGCATCAACCTGCAGCAGAGCGGCGTGCGGCCGCCCGAGCAGGTCCAGGCGGCGTTCGATGACGTGCTCAAGGCTGGCCAGGAGCGCGAACGCGCGAAGAACGAAGCCCAGGCCTATGCCAACGACGTGATCCCGCGTGCCGTGGGTACAGCGTCGCGGCTGAAGGAAGAGTCCGAGGCGTACAAGGCCCGCATCGTGGCGCAGGCCCAGGGTGATTCGCAGCGCTTCCGCTCGGTGCTGACCGAATACCAGAGGGCGCCGCAGGTGACCCGCGACCGCATGTACGTCGACACCATGCAGCAGATCTACAGCAACGTGAGCAAGGTGCTGATCGACTCGCGGCAGGGCTCCAACCTGTTGTACCTGCCGGTCGACAAGATTCTGCAAATGACCGCGCAACAAATTGCGCCCACCGAAGCCGCACCGGCCGTTGTGCCGGCGGCTCCGGGTACCCCGCCGGGCCTGGCCACCGATGCGCGTGCCCGTGACACATCGCGTACCCGTGAACGCGAGACCCGCTAGGAAGCCGCCATGAACCGAATCGGATTTTTCATCTCTTCCGCGCTGGTGGTGCTGGCGCTGCTCAGTTCCATGCTGTTTGTCGTGGACCAGCGGCAGTTTGGCGTGGTCTATGCGCTGGGCCAGATCAAGGACGTCATCACCGAGCCCGGCCTCAATGTCAAGCTGCCGCCGCCGTTCCAGAACGTCAGCTACATCGACAAGCGCCTGCTCACGCTGGACAGCAGCGATGCCGAGCCCATGCTCACCGCCGAAAAGCAGCGCGTGGTGATCGACTGGTACGTGCGCTGGCGCATCACCGGGCCTTCGGAGTACATCCGCAATGTGGGCCTGGACGAGAATGCCGGGGCCAACCAGCTCAACCGGGTGGTGCGCAACGCCTTCCAGGAGGAGATCAACAAGCGCACGGTGAAAGAACTGCTGTCGCTCAAGCGCGAAGCGCTGATGGCTGATGTGAAGCGCGAGGTGCTCGAGAAGGTGCGCGGAGCCAAGCCCTGGGGCATCGACGTGGTGGACGTGCGCATCACGCGCGTGGACTACGTCGACTCCATCACCGAGTCGGTGTACCGGCGCATGGAGGCCGAGCGCAAGCGCGTGGCCAATGAACTGCGTTCCACCGGTGCGGCCGAGGGCGAAAAGATCCGGGCCGATGCCGATCGCCAGCGCGAGGTGGCGATTGCCAATGCCTACCGCGATGCGCAGAAGATCAAGGGTGAAGGCGACGGCGAGGCGGCCCGCATCTATGCCGATGCATTCGGCCGCGACCCGCAATTCGCGCAGTTCTACCGCAGCCTGGATGCCTACAAGGCCAGCTTCAACCGCAAGAGTGACGTGCTGGTGGTCGACCCTTCCAGCTCCGATTTCTTCCGGGCGATGCGCGGCAGCGGCACTGCGCCTGCCCCGGCACCGCGCAAATAGGCGGAGCACCGGGTGGGCGACAGTTTCTGGATGGCGCTCGGCCTGGTGCTGGTGATCGAGGGCCTGCTGCCTTTTCTGTCGCCCGGTGGCTGGCGCCGCATGTTCGAGCAGGTCCTGCGGCTGCGCGACGGTCAGATCCGGTTTTTTGGGCTGGGCAGTATCGCCATCGGCTTGCTGACCATCTGGCTGCTGGCCTGAGATTCACCGCGCTTCTGCGGCCCGGCCTCGCGCATGCCGGTAAAATCGCGTTTTAACCAGCCTCCCCCCGATTTATGTCCGCCTGGGTCCTGCCGGATCACCTTGCCGATGTGTTGCCATCCGGCGCCCGGCACATCGAAGAACTCCGCCGCGAATTGCTCGACACCGCCCGCAGCTTTGGCTACGAGCTGGTGATGCCGCCGTTGCTGGAACATCTGGAGTCGCTGCTCACCGGCACCGGCGAAGCGCTGGATCTGCAAACCTTCAAGCTGGTCGACCAGCTCTCGGGCCGCATGATGGGCCTGCGGGCCGACACCACGCCGCAGGTGGCCCGTATCGATGCGCACCTGCTCAACCGGAAGGGCGTGACCCGCCTGTGCTATTGCGGCCCGGTGCTGCACACCCGGCCCGGCCAGCCCCATGCCACCCGCGAGCCGCTGCAGTTCGGCGCCGAAATCTATGGCCATGCCGGGCTGGAGGCCGACCTCGAAGTGCTGTCGCTGGCGCTGGAATGCCTGAAAACCGCGCAGGTGCAGGGGCTCAGTGTGGACATGGCCGATGCGCGCATTGTCCAGTCGCTGCTGGCCGGTATCGATCTCGATGCGGTGGCGCTGGCCCAACTGCACACCGCACTGGCCACCAAGGACAGCAGCGCACTGGCTGAACTGACCTGTTCCCTGCCGGTGCCCGCGCGGGATGGCCTGCGGGCGCTGGTGCAACTCTATGGCGATGCCAGTGTGCTGGACGAGGCCCGCAAGGCGCTGCCGGCACTGCCCGGTGTGCAGCAGGCGCTGGACCACCTGCAATGGCTGGCCGGTCACCTCGATGGCAGCGCCGGGGTCACGTTCGATCTGGCCGACCTGCAGGGCTATTCGTACTACAGCGGCACGCGTTTCGCGGTGTACGCCCAGGGGGCCAGCGCGGCGCTGGCGCGCGGTGGCCGCTATGACGAGGTGGGTGCCGTGTTTGGCCGCAAGCGGCCGGCCGTGGGTTTCAGCCTCGACGTGAAGGCATTGGTCGAGGTGGTCGCACCCCGGCCTCTGCGCGCAGCGGTACGTGCCCCCTGGCGCGACGGCGAGGGCGCAGCCGATCTGCGTGCCGCCATTGCTGCGCTGCGTGGCAGCGGCGAAACCGTGGTGTGCGTGCTGCCCGGCCATGAGAGTGAAGTTGACGAATTCGATTGCGACCGCGAACTGGTGCAGGACACCGGGCGCTGGGTTGTGAAGCCCCTTTGAGAAATCCGATCCGAGAAATACGCGAGATGAACACAAGCACAGGACAGAAGCCCGGCCGCAACGTGGTGGTGGTGGGCACGCAGTGGGGCGACGAAGGCAAGGGCAAGCTGGTGGACTGGCTGACCGAAAGCGCCCAGGGTGTGGTGCGTTTCCAGGGCGGCCACAACGCAGGCCACACGCTGGTCATCAATGGCGTGAAGACCGCGCTGCACCTGATTCCCAGCGGCATCATGCGGCCCGGTGTGAAGTGCTACATCGGCAACGGCGTGGTGCTGTCGGCCGCCAAGCTGCTCGAGGAAATAGAAGGGCTGGAGAAAGCCGGTGTCGAGGTGCGTTCGCGCCTGCGCATCAGCGAAGCCTGCCCGCTGATCCTGCCGTTCCATGCGGCACTCGACATCGCGCGCGAAGTGGCGCGCGAACAATGCGGCAATGCCAAGATCGGCACCACCGGCCGCGGCATCGGCCCGGCCTACGAAGACAAGATCGCGCGCCGTGCGCTGCGGGTGCAGGACCTGAAGCACCCCGAGCGTTTTGCGGCCAAGCTGAAGGACCTGCTGGATCTGCACAACCATGTGTTGACCACCTTCCTGAACGCGCCGGCGATCGATTTCGACGCGGTGTACAGCGAAGCCATGCGCCATGCCGAACTGCTCAAGCCCATGATGGCCGACGTTTCGCGTGAACTCAACGACGCCCACAAGGCGGGCGCCAACCTGCTGTTTGAAGGCGCGCAGGGCACGCTGCTGGATGTGGACCACGGGACCTACCCGTTCGTGACCTCCAGCAACTGCGTGGCCGGTAATGCTGCTGCCGGTGCGGGTGTGGGTCCGGGTATGCTGCATTACGTGCTGGGCATCACCAAGGCCTACTGCACCCGCGTGGGCGGCGGTCCGTTCCCGACCGAGCTGGATTGGGAAACGCCGGGCACGCCGGGTTACCACATGAGCACGGTGGGGGCGGAGAAGGGCGTGACGACCGGCCGCTCGCGCCGCTGCGGATGGTTCGACGCGGCACTGCTCAAGCGCTCGGCCCAGGTCAATGGCCTGACGGGCCTGTGCATCACCAAGCTCGACGTGCTGGACGGCCTGGATGAGCTGCTGCTGTGCACCGGCTACGAACTCGACGGCGAAACCATCGACATCCTGCCCCTGGGCGCCGATGACATCGCCCGCTGCAAGCCGCTCTACGAAACCCTGCCGGGCTGGAGTGACAGCACCGTGGGCGTGACGCAGTATGACCGCCTGCCGCAGGCTGCCCGCAGCTATCTGGAGCGCATTGCCGAAGTGACGGGTGTGCCAATCGACGTGATCTCCACCAGCCCCGACCGGGACCACACCATCATGATGCGCCACCCGTATCTGGCTGCCTGATGAAGGTTTTTATACCGAAATCGCTCTCTGGCCAGCGTTGGTAGTACGTTTATAGCTATAAAATCAGGAGCACATCCGATGTTGACGGAAGACGGCAGCCACCTTTATGTGAGCTACGACGAGTACCACAACCTGATCGAGAAACTGGCGCTCAAGGTTTACCAGTCGGGTTGGGAGTTCGACACCATCCTGTGCCTTGCGCGTGGCGGCATGCGGCCGGGTGACATCCTCTCGCGGGTGTTCGACAAGCCCCTGGCCATCATGTCGACCAGCTCCTACCGCGCGGCAGCCGGCACCAAGCAGGGGCATCTTGATCTAGCCCGCTACATCACCACCCCGCAGGGTGAAATTGCCGGCAAGGTGCTGCTGGTGGATGATCTGGCCGACACCGGCCATACGCTCCATGAAGTGGTGCGCACGCTGCGTGAGCGCTATACCGGGATTTCCGAGCTGCGCACCGCCGTCATCTGGACCAAGGCCGCCTCGACCTTCGCTGCCGACTATTCGGTCGAATTCCTGCCCACCAATCCCTGGATTCACCAGCCCTTCGAGGGCTACGACACGCTGCGCCCGGATCGCCTGCTGGAGAAGTGGACGGTCTGACGAACGTCGCAGCGCCGCGTACCCCGCCTGCTGTCAATGCAGGGCACGGCGGGGCAGGGGGCTTATTTGAAGCCCACGCGGTCCAGCATCTGCTGCACCTTGACCTGGTTGGCGCCAATGGTGCTGACCGGGATGGTTTCGCTCTTGAAGCTGCCGCCGGACATGGCCTGCAGTGCGGGGTTGTTCACCACCACGCCCTTGGCTGCGGGCCATTCGTTGTTGCCGTTGGCGAAGTATTCCTGCGCACCCGGACTGGCCAGATACTCCAGGAACTTCACCGCGTTGGCCGGGTTCTTCGCGTTCCGGGCCATCGCGCCGCCGGCGATGTTCAGATGGGTTCCCCAGGTGGACTGGTTGGGGAACACCACGCCCACGCGCTCGGCAATCGCCTGGTCTTCCGGCTTGCTGGAGCGCAGGATGCGGGCAAGGTAATAGCTGTTGGTCACGGCGATGCCACACTCGCCCGAGGCGACGCCCTTGATCTGGTCGGTATCGCCGCCCTTGGGTGCGCGCGCCATGTTGGCCACCAGGCCCTTGAGCCAGGCCTCGGCCTTCGGTTCGCCGAGGTGTTCCGTCACCGCGCCGAACAGCGACAGGTTGTAGGGGTGGGAGCCGGAGCGGATGCAGAGCCGGCCCTTGTTCTTCGGATCGGCCAGTTCTTCATAGGTATCGACATCCTCGCGCGGAACCTTGGTCTTGTCGTACACGATCACCCGCGCGCGCGTCGAAAAGCCGAACCACTGCGTGCCGTTGGCGGTGGCCGCAGCCCGCAGGTTGGCCGGAATGGCGTTTTCCAGCACGGCCGACTTGACCGGCGCAAACAGGCCGTCGGCCTCGCCGCGCCACAGCCGGTTGGCATCGACCAGCAGGATCACGTCGGCTGGCGATGCCGCACCTTCGGCTTTCAGGCGCGCCAGAATACCGGCATCGTCCGCATCCACGCGGTTGATGCGGATACCCGTAGCCTTGGTGAAATCGTTGTACAGCGCTTCATCGGTCGCGTAGTGCCGGGCCGAATAGAGGTTGAGCACCTGCTCCTGCGCCAGTGCGCCCAGCGGAATGGCGGCCAGCGCCGCAATGGAAACAATGGATTTGATCAACATGACATATGCACCTTTGCGAAAAACAAGCCAATCCGGCGTGGGCAAAATGATAATAAGAATAAGAAACGTTACCAGTAAAAATCGACCCATCTCCCCGCATTCCCCGGGGACATGGTGCGGGCGCACGGCTGCGAGTGGCCGCCGGATGGCTCCCCTGGTCGCAGTGGCACTGGCGGTGCTGCTGGCCGGCTGCAGCACCCCGCCGCCGGTGCGGGATACGACGGTCACGCCAGCGCCGGCCAAGCGCCTTCCCCGCATCGGGCTGGCGCTGGGTGGCGGCGCGGCGCGGGGGTTTGCCCATGTTGGGGTGATCGAGGTGCTCGAAGAGGCGGGTATCAAGCCCGACCTCGTGGTGGGCACCTCCGCAGGCAGTCTGGTGGCGGCGGTCTATGCGTCCGGGAAGAACGCGGCGCAGCTGCGCCAGGTCGCCGAAGACATGGATGAGGCGGCGTTGACCGACTGGATGCTGCCCATATTCAGCCGGGGCATGCTGCGCGGCGAGGCGCTGGCGCGCTATGTCAGCGCCCAGGTGGGCGGGCGAACCATCGAGACGCTGCCCATTCCGCTGGGCATCGTGGCAACCGATTTGCAGTCGGGCAAGGGTGTGCTGTTCCGGCGCGGTGATACCGCAACGGCGGTACGGGCATCGAGCGCGGTTCCGGCGGTGTTTCTACCTGTCAGCATCAGCGGTCGCGAGTATGTCGACGGGGGGCTGGTGGCCCCCGTTCCGGTGCACTACGCGCGCGAAATGGGAGCCGAGATCGTGGTGGCGGTGGATATATCGAGCCCACCGGAGGGCAATCTGGCAACGGATACCCTGCAGATCCTGCTGCAGACCTTCGCCATCATGGCCAGCAGCATCAACCGCTATGAGCTGCAGGGGGCGGATGTCATGGTCCGGCCGGTGCTGGCCAATATCCGCAGCGCGGATTTCGCAGCCAAGCGGCGATCCGTGGAGGCCGGGCGGGTTGCCATGCAGGCGGCGCTGCCCCAGCTGCGCGCGCTGCTGGCGGAGCGTGCGCGCTGAACAGGCATAAAAAAAGGGTTGGTTTTGCAACCAACCCTTAAGGGATCCCTGAACCCGAAGGTGTCGAAAAGATCCGAGGAGACAACCGGGATGTTCCTGGCACTACAGCCATAGTGTCCGGCAAACTGCACTGCGTGTGTAGAGCGGGCTCACCAGAAAGCAGCACCAGGAACGGTATCAGCGGGCAGATTAGCGCTTCTTGGTCGCGGTCTTGGCTGCAGCAACAGCTTGCGACGATACGGCGTTGAAGTTGGCTTCTGCGACATCGGTGGCTTGCTTCACAGCCTTTTGCACCGATTCGAATGCGTTGTTGGCGGCGGCCACGGCGCTCTTCACCACAGCGACGGCGGTTTCGGAACCTGCGGGTGCGTTCTTCGCAGCGCTGTCCACCAGGGTCACGAAAGTCTTCTGCACTTCGGCGGTCTTGGCTTCAACAGCCTTGCCGAATTCGCCGCCGGTGCTGGAGGCGATGTCATACAGGTGGCGGCTGTAGGCAGCGGTCTTTTCAGCCAAGGGCTGGAACAGGCCAGCTTGCAGTGCCAGCAGTTCCTGTGCGTCCTTGACGCTCAGCAGCGCCTGGGTGTGCTCTGCCGACTCGGCCAGCGCAGCCTTGGTTGCGGTGATGTTCAGCTCAACCAGCTTCTCAACGCTTTCAAATGCCTTGTTGGTCAGGCCAAACAGGGTTTCAACGGAAGCTTTGTGGGAAGCCAGGACTTGTTCGGGGGTCAACATAAAAATTCTCCTAAGAAGTTGGTTAACGACAACTGCTCTGAACTCTCTATGTTGCAGTGCAGCATGGAATGAATTATAGGGACCTCGTTGGATAGTTCAAGCCTTTTTTGCTGCATTGCAGCAAATTAGATCGGAACCCCTATCCGCGCTGGTTTTCGTGGGCCCGACACAATGGGGGCGTGCAGGCCTTTTACTCTGACCACTTCGTCTTGCCCTTGCCGGCGGGGCACCGTTTCCCCATGCACAAGTACCGGTTGCTGCGCGACCGGATTGCCCACGAGTTGCCTGCGGTGCATTTGCAGGAGGCGCCCGCTGCCAGCGATGGGGAACTGGCGCTGGTGCATGCGCCGGCCTATGTGGCGCAGATGGCGGACGGCAGTATTTCTGCCGCTGCGATGCGTGAGATCGGGTTTCCCTGGAGCCCGGCCATGGTGGAGCGGGCGCGGCGCTCGGTGGGGGCTACCGTCGCGGCAGCACGCGCTGCGTTGCAGCAGGGCATCGCGGCGAATCTGGCCGGCGGGACCCACCATGCGGATGCCGCACGTGGCGGGGGGTTCTGTGTCTTCAACGACGTGGCGGTTGCTGCGCGCCTGATGCAGGCCGAGTGGGCGCGGAGCCGGGGGGCCATGCCATTGCCGGTGGCGGTAATCGACCTCGACGTCCACCAGGGCAACGGGACTGCCGCGATTTTCCACGGTGATCCCCATGTTTTCACCTTGTCGCTCCATGGCGAGAAAAACTTCCCGTTCCGCAAGGTAGCCGGCGACCTGGACGTGGCGCTGCCCGACGGCTGTGGCGACGCCGCGTATGCCGAGGCGCTGGAAGGGGCGCTGGACGCCCTGGCGCAGCGTTTTGCGCCCGGGCTGCTGCTGTACCTGGCCGGGGCCGATCCCTTCATGGGTGACCGGCTGGGTCGCCTGGCCTTGAGCCCCGACGGGCTGGAGGCGCGCGACCGCCGTGTGTTCGCATGGGCCGCCGAGCGGGGCATTCCAGTTGCATTTGTGATGGCCGGCGGCTATGGCCACCGGATCGAGGAAACGGTGGCTATCCAGTGCACGACTTTTCGGGTGGCGGTCGAATACAGCCAGCGGTGGCAAAATCGTTGCGCATGACGAATTCCCCGGTGACCAAACCGCAGCCCGAGCCGCGTGACTCCTTCCGCGCATTCCGCACCATTGGTACCCGCTGGGCCGACAACGATGTCTATGGACATGTCAACAATGTGGTGTACTACAGCTGGTTCGACACCGCAGTCAACGCGTACCTGATCGAGCAGGGTGCCCTGGACATCCACCATGGCGCAATGATCGGCCTGGTGGTGGAAACCCAGTGCCATTACTTCGCCCCGCTGGCGTTTCCGCAGCAGGTGGAAGCCGGCATCCGGGTGGCGCGGATCGGGAGCAGCAGCGTGCGCTACGAAGTGGGCCTGTTCGCCGCCGGCGCCGCGCTGACTGCCGCGCGCGGCCATTTCATCCACGTCTATGTGGACCGCCAGACCCGCCGTCCGGCGGTCCTGCCAGAACATTTCATTACCACCCTGGAGAAACTCACGTGACCGACGACCTGCGGCCCGCCGCCAAACCTTCCACCGCAGCGATTGTCGACGCGGCCATCGAGAGCCGCATGTCGGTGCGTGCTTTCACACCGCAGCCGGTGCCGCAGGAAACCGTAATGGATATTCTGGGCGTGGCCAGCCGTGCCGCATCGGGCACCAACACCCAGCCGTGGAAGGTGTACGTGCTCCAGGGAGCCACCCGCGACGCGTTGGTGGACAAGGTGTGTGCCGCCCATGACGCGCTGCGGGCCGATCCCTCGCTGGCGACGGAATACCGGGAGGAGTACGACTACTACCCAGAGAAATGGGTCAGTCCCTATATCGACCGGCGGCGCGAAAACGGCTGGGGGCTATACGGCCTGCTGGGCATTGGCAAGGGTGACAAGGACCGCATGCACCTGCAGCACCAGCGCAACTTCCGGTTTTTCGATGCGCCGATCGGGTTGATGTTCACCATCGATCGGGTCATGGGCCGAGGCTCCCTGGTGGATTACGGCATGTTTCTGCAGAACATCATGGTGGCGGCGCGGGGGCGGGGCCTGCACACCTGCCCGCAGGCGGCCTGGAATGGCTTTGCCAAGATCATCCTGCCGCACGTCGGTGCCGGGCCGGACGAGATGCTGGTCTGCGGCATGTCCCTCGGCCATGCCGATCCATCCGACAAGGTGAATACCTTCCGTACTCCCCGCGTGCCGGCTGCGGCATTCACGCACTGGGTGGCGTAGTTCCTGCAGATACCGGCAATTCATCGGCACCAATGCCCTTCGCGGGCATTTCACCGATGGGCAGCGAGAAGTAGAAGGTGGCGCCTTCGCCCGGCGTGCCCTCGGCCCAGACCCGCCCGCCATGCCGGCTGACAATCTTGGCTACCGTGGCCAGGCCCACCCCGGTCCCGGGGTAGTCCCTGGCGGAGTGCAGGCGCTGGAAAATCTGGAACAGCCGGTGGGCGTATTGCGGATCGAAGCCCGCCCCGTTGTCAGCCACCCAGTACACCAGCGTATCGCCATTGTTCTCTCCGCCAACGACGATCTGCGGTTCGGGCTGGCGCTGGCTGTACTTGACTGCATTGCCGATCAGGTTTTCGAACACGATGCGCATCATGCTGGCATCGCATCGGCTGGGGGGCATCGGGCCGATGTGGATGGTTTTCTCGTTCCATGCCGGCAGGTTGGACTGCACGGTCTGCTCCGCAATGGCCGCCATGTCGGCCTGTGCCACCTGCAGCGGCTTTTGCCCCAGCTTGGACAGCGCGTGCAGCGCATGCACGAGGTTGTTCATGTCCAGGCCGGCCTGGTCGATGCGCTTGAGCAGGCGCTGGGCTTCGGCCGGCAGGCTGTCGGCGAAGTCCATCTGCAGCAGTTCCGAGAAAGTCCGCATGGCCCGTACGGGGGCCAGCAGATCGTGCGACACCATGCTGGCAAATCGGTCGAGGTCGGTATTGGCGTCCTGCAGGTCGGCCACCGCCTTTTCGAGCCGCAGCGTGCGTTCGACCACCCGCGCTTCCAGCGCCTGGTTCGTGCGCACCAGGGCCGCTTCGTCCTGCCGAAGACGGGACAACAGGCTGGACAGCGAACGCGCCAGCTGTGCGGTTTCGTCCCGGCCGGCCAGCGGCAATTCGAGTTCACGCTCACCTGAAGCAATACGGTCTGCCGCGCGGGCCATTGCGACGATGGGCTGGCTGATGCGATCCGCCAGCAGCCAGCCCACCAGTCCGAAGAAAACAGTGGCGATCAGGCCGGTCCACGCAATCTGCCGCTCCAGCTTGTCGGCAGCGGCAAATGCCACATGTTCCGGCAGGCGAATGGTGACGCGCCACCCCAGGCCCTTGAATGCCTTGTAGCCGGCGCTGACCACGGCACACGTGAGGTAGGAGGTGGCACCATCACCGTCTTCCGCGCCGTGGGCGCAGGTGCCAGATGCCAGCGTGCGGGCCGCTGCGGGAGCGGCCCCGCGGGCATTGTGGGCTGTCATCAGCCGGCCATCGCTCGCGGTGACAAAAACTTCCAGCTGGTGCTGCTGGTCCGGAGGTGCCAGCATGCGCAGGCGGTCGCGCAGGCTGTCGACCCAGGGCTCCCACAGCTGGGCCATCAGCACGCCGGCCACACCACCCGCCGCATCAAAGACGGGGACGGCCAGGTCGAGATAGCGGGAAGCGGTATTGCCGGCAGCGGGGGTCTGCAGGTCGCTGGCGTGTGGCCCGATGAGGGCGGCGCGAAACCAGGGCTCGGCTGACATGTCACGCCCGTCGAGCTGGGTGTCCGATGCGACGCGGACACGGCCCTCGCGGTCCACGAAGGCGATGTGCTGCATGCCGTAGCGTGTGCTGTATTCCTTCAGCAGGGCGCGCATCGGGTCGGCCGGTGGGGACGTGTCGTCGGCAGCCTGTTGCGTCCCGAACAGCGTGGCGAGCGCCTGCAGGTCGCGTTGGCGTTCCTCGATTTCACGGTCGAAGGTGAACGACACGAGGTGGGCCGCGCGAAGCATTGCCGCACTGATGTCGGCTTCGATGCGCTGGCTGACCATGTTGCTGACTGCATAGCTGGCCATGGTCAGCAGGACCAAGGCCAGCGCGCCAAAGGTCAACCCGATTTTTGCGCGCATTCCACCCACACTGTCTCCTCTGTTGTGTCAGGCCGTGCCATGGCTTTGCCGGACGTTGGGTTTGGCAGGCCATTCGGGCCACCGGTACCGTGTTGTAACCCAAAAGCCTGGCCATTTTGCGGCAGGGCTTCATGCACAATTCAGCTTCGGCCGTTTTGGCCGTGTCTTGAGCGGCGGCTGCCGCATGGTGCCGGGGCGATGGACGCGCCGCGTGGACCGTGTGCCAATCCCCATGGAGTAACCAATGAGCAAACCCCGCATCCTTGTGGCCCGCGCTGTCTTCCCTGCGGTGATCGCACGGCTGGAGCAGCATTTCACGGTGCATGCCAACCAGGCCGACGAGGACTGGTCTCCGGCGCAACTGGTGGCGAATCTGCGTGGAGTGGCAGGTGCCTTCACCACCGGAGCAGAGCGCATCGATGCGACCGTGCTCGCAGCCTGCCCGGACCTGCGCATCATCGCCAACATGGCAGTGGGCTACAACAACCTGGATATTCCGGCCATGACTGCCGCGGGCGTACTCGCCACCAACGCGCCCGACGTGCTGACGGAGACCACGGCCGATTTTGGTTTTGCATTGCTGATGGCCACGGCGCGCCGCATCACCGAGAGCGAGCATTTCCTGCGCCGGGGCGAATGGAAGAAGTGGCGCTATGACATGTTCGTCGGTGCCGATGTACATGGGGCAACGCTGGGCATTCTGGGTATGGGCCGGATTGGCCAGGCGCTGGCCCGGCGTGGTGCCCACGGGTTTGGCATGCAGGTGATCTACCACAACCGCAGCCGGCTGGATGCACAGACCGAGGCCGGTTGCAAGGCACGCTACGTCAGCAAGCAGGAACTGCTGCAGACGGCCGACCATCTGGTGCTCGTGCTGCCGTACTCGGCATCGTCGCACCACGCCATTGGCGCGCCGGAGCTGGCGCAAATGAAGCCCGGGGCGACGCTGGTGAACATCGCCCGCGGCGGCATTGTGGATGACGCGGCACTGGCGGCAGCCTTGCGTGACAAGCGCATTGCGGCGGCAGGGCTCGACGTGTTCGAAGGTGAACCCCAAGTGCACCCCGAACTGCTGACCTTGCCCAACGTCGTGCTGACGCCACACATTGCCAGCGCCAGCGTGCCAACACGGCTGGCCATGGCCAATCTGGCGGCCGACAACCTGATCGGCTTTCTGGTGCACGGCAAACCCGTCACGCCGCTGAACCCTGCAGTTTTGGCTTCCCAGTAGACCGCCATGGCTTTTGTCTCCGAGAACTGGCCGCTGCTGGTATTGGCCTGCGTCAACCTGGTGCTGCTGCTCTGGCTGTTGGTGCGCAAGCCGCCTGATACGGGGCGCACAGAATGGCTTGCCGCGCTGGCCGATACCCACGGCCGGCTGGAGCGCGGGCTGCGGCAAGAGATCTCCGAGTCGTCGCGCGGCAGCCGGCAGGAGCTGGGCAGTACCTTTGCCACCTTTCAGCAAGCGCTGGTGCAGCAGGGCGCCGAAGCCACCCGGACCCAGAATGCGCAGATCGATGCCTTTGCGCAGCAGCTCACGCTGTTGCAGAAGACGCTCTCCGACACCCTCAGCACCCAGCTGCAGAACCTCAGCGAAGCGAACGCGCGAAGGCTGGGCGAGGTGCGCGCCACGCTGGAATCACAACTCGCGCAACTCCAGCAGACCAATGCCGCCAAGCTCGAGGAGATGCGCAAGACGGTGGACGAAAAACTGCAGGCCACGCTGGAAACCCGGCTTGGCGAAAG
>DASWYJ010000366.1:0-4645 GCA_036405035.1 Burkholderiaceae bacterium | reverse complement strand
GATCGACCTGCAGGCCCGCTTCGGCCGGACACCGGCCAGTTTGAGCAAGAAGACCTGCATCGTGATCTTCGATACCGTGCGCAACGGCGAGCGGGTGGAACTGGGCCTGCTGGTGGATGCCGTCAGCGAGGTGGTGGACATCGCCGCCAGCCAGATCGAACCGCCTCCGAACTTTGGTGGTTCGGTTCGCCGCGACTTCATCGAGGGCATGGGCAAGCTCGGCAATCGATTCGTGGTCATCCTGGCGCCGGACAAGGCGTTTGACGTGGATGACATGGCCCAGCTCTGTGAAGCCACCCTGGAAGCGGCAGTGGCCTGAGGCCGGAAGGATGGATCTGGTGCTCGCACTGTCTGACAAAACCTTTTCCCACATCAGCAAGCTGATGTATGAAACCGTGGGCCTGTCGCTGACACCCCAGAAGAAGCCGCTGGTTTTTTCGCGCCTGGCGCCCCGCATCCAGCGGCTGTCGATGGATGGTTTCGAAACCTACGTCCATTTGATTGCCGGCAACAACGATGCCGGCGAGTTCCAGATGGCGGTGGACCTGCTGACGACCAACGAAACCTATTTCTTCCGGGAAGGAGCGCATTTCGACCTGCTGGCGCAGGAGGTGCAAAAGCTGCGGCCGCGCAGCTATGCGGTCTGGAGTGCAGCATCGTCCTTTGGCGATGAGGCTTTCAGCACCGCCATGCTGCTCGGCGACCTGCAGACACAGGGGCGCATCGGCGACGACTGGTCGGTGCTGGGAACCGATATTTCCGACCGGGTGCTGCGCAGTGCCACCACCGCCATCTACCCCGAAGACCGGTTGCGCCACGTCACGCCCGAGCGGCTGCGACGGTACTGCCTGCGTGGCGAAAACGAATCCGAGGGGCTGGTGCAAATGCAGGACAAGCTGCGCCGGAAAGTGCGCTTTGGCCAGCTCAACCTGTGCCAGCCCTTCGAAGGCATTGGCACATTTGATGCCATCTTCCTGCGCAACGTGCTGATCTACTTCGATGCACCCACCAAGCAGGCGGTGGTCGAGCGGGTGCTGACACAACTCAAGCCGGGCGGGTTGTTCTTCATCGGCATGGCCGAGGGGCGCATTCCCACCGCCACGCCGTTGCAGGTCATTTCACCCGGTGCCTTCCGCAAGCCAACCTGACGCAATGATGCTGCAAACTCCCTTCCCCGCGCGGGGCTCCGCCTTCGTGCAACCTGCCGTACATGTGCTGCATCCGGGCGACGTGGCCTGCGGTGAACGCGGTGACCGCCTGGAAACCCTGCTGGGCTCCTGTGTGGCCATCATCCTGACGGACCCGCGCCGCACCATCGGCGCCATGTGCCATGTCGTACACACCGGCCTGCTGTCCCATCCAAGCCGTCTGAGCACCTGCCACGGCGACAACGCCATGGGCGCCATGTTTGCCCGGCTCCACCAGCGGGGCATTTCCCCCGCGCTGTGCGACGCCTATCTGTACGGTGGAGGCAACCTGTTTCCGGCGCAGTATGGCGCGCACAACGTGGGTACGGCCAATGTGCGCTGGGCCCATGCAGTGCTGGATGCCATGGGCATCCCCGTTCTCGGGTCCGACACCGGTGGGAACGCCTATCGCCGCCTGTCGTGGACCGTTGGCAACCAGCCACCAGCCGTCGCCTGCGTTTCCGTATAGCCGGTTGTCATTCATGCCCATTCAGGTCTATGTGGTCGACGATTCGGCCGTGGTTCGCCAGACCCTGCAGCACCTGCTGCAGGGCCACCCCGATGTGACGCTGGTGGGATCCGCGCCCAACCCGTTATTGGCCGCGCCCGTGCTCCGGAAGAATCGGCCGGATGTACTGCTGCTCGATATCGAGATGCCCGGCATGGATGGCCTGACCTTTCTGCGCCAGGTCATGGAGGAGTTCCCCATTCCCACGGTGATCTGTTCCACGCTGAGCACCGCAGGCAGCAGGATTGCGCTGGAAGCCATGGCCTGTGGCGCGGTGGCGGTGGTGGAGAAGCCCCGCCTGGGGCTCCGGCAGTTTCTCGAGGAGTCGCGCAACGAACTGGTGCAGACTCTGAAAACTGCAGCCCGCTCCCGTCCGCGTCCGCATGCCAGCCCCTCGGCCACCGGCGGCGCGTCGCCACCGGTACGGGCCGTACCCAAGGGCCTGCATGGCCTCGCGGTCAACAAACCCGTGGTACTGGGCAGCTCCACTGGAGGCACCCAGGCCATCGAAGGCATGCTGCTGCAGCTTCCAGCCGATGCACCCGGCATTGCGATCGTGCAGCACATGCCCGAGAAGTTCACGGCCATGTACGCCCAGCGGCTCGACGGCATCTGCGCCATGCATGTGCGCGAAGCCCGCGACGGAGACCGGCTGGAGCGCGGCGTGGTGCTGATCGCGCCGGGTGGCCGCCACATGCAGCTCACCAAGGCCGCCGGCCAATACCGGGTGAGGATCATCGACGGACCGCCGGTGAATCGCCACAAACCGTCCGTTGACGTGCTGTTCCGTTCGGCAGCAGAGTGCGCGGGCCGCGACATCCTGGCCGTCATGCTCACCGGCATGGGAGACGATGGCGCACGCGGCATGAAGCTGCTGCACGACAACGGCGCCCGTACCGTGGCGCAGGACGAAACCAGCTGCGTGGTGTTTGGCATGCCCAAGGAGGCAATCAAACTGGGCGCGGTCGACGAGATACTGCCGCTGGACCGCATGGCCAACGCCATTCTCGCGTTCGACGCACGGGGCTGATCCCCGGCGGAGCCACTGCCCCCTGGCGGGCAATGCATGTCCCTGGCTCGGCTGTGCTGGAGGTCCAAAATATGACGATCATCATATTATGGGTATACTTGCCACATGGACAGCCCACCCAGCCGCAAGGAGATCACCCATGCACGCATCGTCGATGCGGCTGCACGGGCCATCCGCCGTTCCGGTTTTCACGGCGTTGGCGTAGCCGACATCATGAAAGAAGCCGGGCTGACGCACGGGGGCTTCTATGCCCATTTCGCGTCACGTGACGCCTTGCTGTGCGAGGCGCTGGAACGTGCCGGCACCGAGAGCGCGGCGCGCATCGCCCAGGGGGCTGCTGCGCCAGCATCAGGTGAGACCAGCGTGTTCCGCCGGCTGGTGGAAACCTATTTGTCCGAGCGCACACTGGGTTCGACCGAATTCGGCTGCCCGGTGGCCGCGCTGGCATCGGAGATGCCGCGCCAGGCCGCCGAGGTGCGCGCTGCAGCGGCGCAACGGGTACGGGGCCTGGTGGCAGCCATCCGGAAGGCCCTGCCTGCAGGTGCAGCACCGGAAACCGCCACCGTGGTCGCGGGCCAACTGGTGGGCGCGCTGCAATTGGCACGCGCCTTCGGTGCCAACGCCGAAGGCCGGGCATTCCTCACCGCCACGCGCCACGCACTGCTGGCGCAGTACGACACCCCCCTTTCCTGAGCCCGGCAAAACCCCATGGCCGCCATTGCCGGACTCTTTTTTGGTCTTTTCATATGACGATCGTCATATTCAAGGACCTCCCACCAGCACATTGCAGCCTCTTGCAAGGATTTGAACCATGAAGATAGAAAACGCCACCGTCCTGATCACCGGCGCCAACCGCGGCATCGGCCTGGCCTTTGCGCGCCAGGTACTGGCCCGCGGCGCCCGCAAGGTCTATGCCGGGGCACGCAACCCCGCCAGCGTCACGCTGCCAGGCGTGGAGGCCATCCAGCTCGACGTGACCCGGCCCGACGATGTGGCGGCGGCTGCGCAGCGCTGCGGTGACGTGACGCTGCTCATCAACAACGCCGGCATCGCCCGCGTGGGCAGCTTCTTTGCCGACGGCAGCATCGAAGCGGCGCGCGAGCAGCTCGAAACCAACTTCTTCGGCCCGCTGCGGCTGAGCCAGGCCTTTGCCCCGGTGCTCGCAGCCCACGGTGGCGGCGCCATCCTGAACGTGCTGTCGATCGCCAGCTGGATCAGCACCCCCGCACTGGCCGTGTACGGCGCCACGAAGTCGGCCGCCTGGTCACTGACGAACGGCCTGCGGCATGAACTGCGCGCCCAGCACACCCAGGTGCTGGGCATGCACATGGGCTTTGTCGATACCGACCTCACCCGGGATTTCGACATGCCGAAATCCCGGCCCGACGACGTGGTGCGCCGCGCCCTCGACGCGCTGGAAGCCGGCGCCGAAGAGGTGCTGGCCGACCCGATCACCCAGCAGGTGAAGCAGGGGCTGTCGGCCGACCCGGGCGTCTACCTGCAGGTCCTCGCCCGCTGAGACACGGCAATGCACACCAGTTCCCCCGCCCTTCCTTCCGGCACCGGCAACGCCATGGCCCAGCGCACACAGCAGATGCTGCATGCGCCCCTGCTGCCCACCCTGTTCCGGCTCGCCACCCCGAACGTCATCGGTCTGTTTGCAACCACGGTGGTGATCGGTTACGACGGCTTCATCCTCGGGCGGCTCGGCGCCCATGCGCTGGCCGGCGTCGCGCTGGTGTTTCCGCTGTCGATGCTGATGCTGCAGATGTCGGCCGGTGGCATTGGCGGTGCGGCCACTGCGGCGGTGGCGCGGGCCCTGGGTGCCGGCCAGCGCGACGACGCCACCCAGCTGGCCCAGCATGCGCTGGGAATCGCCGGCCTGATGGCCGCACTGTTCATGCTGGTCCTGCTGGGGTT
>DASWYJ010000365.1:0-8085 GCA_036405035.1 Burkholderiaceae bacterium | reverse complement strand
GGCCAACGGCACCGTGGCCGCATGGCAGGAGGCCATCGTGGGCAGCGAAGCCAACGGCCTGCGGCTGCATGCGGTGCGGGTCGAGGTGGGCGATGTGGTGAAGGCGGGCCAGGTGCTGGCCACGTTTGCCAGCGAAACCGTGCAGGCCGATCTCGCCCAGGCCCGGGCCGGCGTGGCCGAAGCCGAGGCCAGTGCCGCCGACGCTGCCGGCAACGCCGAGCGCGCACGCGGTTTGCAGAACACCGGCGCGCTGAGCACGGTGCAGATCAACCAGTACCTCACCGCCGCGCAGACCGCGCTGGCGCGGGCCGAGGCCGCGCGCGCCAGCCTGGCCGTGCAGGAACTGCGGATGCGCCAGACCCAGGTGCTGGCACCCGATGCCGGCATCATTTCCGCCCGCAGCGCCACGGTGGGCGCGGTGGTGCCGGCCGGCACCGAACTGTTCCGGCTGATCCGCCAGGGCCGACTGGAGTGGCGTGCCGAAGTCACCTCCAGCGAGCTGGGCCGGCTGGCACCGGGCACCCGGGCGCAGGTCACTGCGGCCAACGGCACGCTGCTGCAGGGTCGGGTGCGGGTGGTGGCACCCACGGTGGACGCGCAGACCCGGGCGGCCCTGGTGTATGTGGACCTGCCCGCCGCCAGTGCAGCGCAGATGGCAGGCCGTGGCGCTGCAGCGCCGCTGCGCGCCGGCATGTTCGCGCAGGGCGTGTTCGAGCTGGGCGCCTCGGCGGCGCTCACGGTGCCGCAGCAATCGGTGGTGGTGCGCGACGGTTTCAGCTACGTGTTCCGCGTGGGGGCCGATGGCCGCGTGGCGCAGCTCCGGGTGCCCACTGGCCGCCGGCTGGGTGACCGGGTGGAGGTGCTGGGCGGCGTGGCCGCCGATGCGGTGCTGGTGGCTGCCGGCGCCGGTTTCCTGAATGACGGCGATCTGGTGAAAATCGTACCCACCGCCGCGCCTGCCCCGGCTTCTGCTCCGGCGCGGCCCGCCTCCGGTGCCAGCCCCGCAGCGGCTGCGGGCAAATAAGGAGCGCGCGTGAACTTCTCTGCGCTCTCGATCCGCAACCCGATTCCGGCGATCATGCTGTTCGTGCTGCTCACGCTGGCCGGCCTGCTGGCGTTCAAATCCAACGCGGTGCAGGATTTCCCGGACATCGAGCTGCCCATCGTCACCGTGAATGCGTCGCTGCCTGGCGCTGCGCCGGCGCAGCTCGAAACCGAGGTGGCGCGCAAGATCGAGGATTCCGTGGCCACGCTGCAGGGCGTGAAGAACCTCTACACCAAGGTGCTCGACGGCGAGGTGCAGATCACCGTCGAGTTCATTCTGGAAAAGCAGATTGCCGAGGCCGTGAACGACGTGCGCGACGCCGTGGCCCGCGTGCGCGCTGATTTGCCGAGCGAGCTGCGCGACCCGACCGTGACCAAGGCCTCGACCGCGGGCCGCGTGGTGCTCACCTTCACCGCCGCCAGCGCGGCCGAGGGCCAGGCCGGGCAGCTCGACGCGCAGGAACTGAGCTGGTTCGTCGACAACACGGTGGCCAAGCGCCTGCTGAACGTGCCGGGTGTGGGGGCGGTCAAGCGCATGGGCGGGGCCAGCCGCGAGATCCGCATCGAACTGGATGCGGCGAAGATGGCAGCGCTCAATGTGGCGGCGGTCGATGTTTCGCGCCGGCTCAAGCTCGTGCAACAGGAAGCGCCGGGCGGGCGGGGGGACGTGGGTGGGGCCGAGCAGTCGGTGCGCACCATTGCCACGGTCAAGACGGCGGCCGAGCTGGCCCTGGTCGACATTCCGCTGGCCGACGGCCGCCACATCCGGCTCGACCAGGTGGCGACCGTGACCGACGGGGTGGCCGAATCCCGCGCCGTGGCGCTGCAAGACGGCAAGCCGGTGGTGGGGTTCGAGGTTTTCCGCACCAAGGGCGCGAGCGAGGTTGACGTGGCCAGCGGCGTGCGCGCCGCCGTGGCCGAGCTGCAGGCCGGCCATCCCCATATCGTGCTGAAGCAGGCCATCGACAACGCATTCCCGGTAGAGGAAAACTTCGAGGGTTCGATGGAGCTGCTCTATGAAGGTGCCCTGCTCGCGGTGCTGGTGGTCTGGTGGTTCCTGCGCGACTGGCGGGCCACGCTGGTGGCGGCCGCGGCGCTGCCGCTATCGGTCATTCCGGCCTTCCTGGGCCTCTCGTACTTCGGCTACACGCTCAATACGGTGACGCTGCTGTCGCTGGCGCTGGTGGTGGGTGTGCTGGTGGATGACGCGATCGTGGAAATCGAGAACATCGCGCGCCACCTGCGCATGGGCAAGACGCCCTTCCAGGCCGCGATGGAAGCCGCCGACGAGATCGGCATGGCGGTGATCGCTACTACCTTCGCACTGGTGGCGGTGTTCCTGCCCACGGCGTTCATGGGCGGTGTGCCGGGGCTGTTCTTCAAACAGTTCGGCTGGACCGCGGTGCTCGCCATCCTGGCCTCGCTGATGGTGGCGCGGCTGCTGACACCGATGATGGCCGCCTACCTGCTCAAGCCCACACAGGAGAAGGAGCAGCAGGACGGCTGGGTGATGCGCCGCTACATGGCCACCATGCGGTGGTGCCTGCGGCACCGGCTCGTCACGTCCATCGCATCGGCGCTGTTCTTCATTGCGTCGATCGCGCTGGTGGGGCTGCTGCCCACCGGCTTCGTGCCGGCGTCCGACCGGGCGCAGACCCAGATCAACATCGAGCTGCCGCCCGGCAGCACGCTGGCCGAGACCCGCGCGGTGGCCGAGCGTGCGCGTGTGGTGGCCGCCGGCGTGCAAGGGGTGATTGGCGTTTTCAGCTCCATTGGCGGGGGCTCCAGCGGCGACGCATTCGCACCCGGTGCGGCGGCCGAAGCGCGGCGCGCGGTGCTGACACTCACCACCACCCACCGCAGCGACCGCTCCGAGTCGCTGCCCGACATCGAGTCGCGCATCCGGGCCGGACTGGCCGATATTCCCGGTGCCCGGTTCAACGTCGGCCCCCCCGATACCGGCGTGAAGATGCAGCTGGTGCTGCGCAGCGAAGACCCGGTGGCGCTGAACGCGGCAGCGCAGCAGGTGGAGCGCGAATTGCGCACATTGCGCGGTATTGGCAATGTCAGTTCCAGCGCCTCGCTGGTGCGCCCGGAGATCATTGTGCGGCCCGATTTTGCGCGCGCCGCCGACCTCGGCGTCACTGCCGCCAGCATGGCGGAAACCGTGCGGGTGGCCACCGCCGGCGACTACGACACCGCGCTCACCAAGCTCAACCTGAGCGAGCGCCAGGTGCCGATCCGCGTCAAGCTGCCGGATGCGGTGCGCGCCGACCTGGCTGCCATCGAGCGGCTGACCGTGCCCGGCCGGAATGGCCCGGTACTGCTGGGCAACGTGGCCAGCATCACAATGGAAAGCGGCCCGGCGCAGATCGACCGGCTCAACCGCAGCCGCAATGTCACGCTCGATGTCGAGCTGGGCAGCCGCACGCTGGGGGAGGTCAATGAGGAAGCCCAGCAGTTGCCGGCCATGAAGAGCCTGCCGCCCGCCGTCAAGGTGGCCGATCTGGGCGACGCCGAGGAAATGCGCGCGCTGTTTGCCAGCTTCGGCATTGCCATGCTGATCGGCGTGTTGTGCATCTACGGGGTGCTGGTGCTGCTGTTCAAGGATTTCATGCAGCCCATCACGATCCTGGCGGCGCTGCCGCTGTCGATCGGCGGGGCATTCGTGGCGCTGCTCATCACCGGCCAGGCGCTGTCGATGCCGTCGATGATCGGCCTGATCATGCTGATGGGCATCGTCACCAAGAACTCCATCCTGCTGGTCGACTACGCCATCCTCGCGCGGCAGGCCGGCATGGGCCGCTTCGATGCCCTGGTGGATGCCTGCCACAAGCGCTCGCGCCCCATCGTCATGACCACCATTGCCATGGGGGCCGGCATGCTGCCTCTGGCCCTGGGCTGGGGGGCTGATCCGAGTTTCCGGTCGCCGATGGCGATTGCGGTGATCGGCGGCCTGATCACGTCCACCCTGCTGAGCCTGCTGGTGGTGCCGGCGGTGTTCACCTACATCGACGATATCGCGCGCTGGCTGATCGGCCGGGTGCGTGCCCTGCGGGGCCGTGGCGGTGCGCAGGAGGCGGTGTCCGGCCCGGCTGCGGGTTAACCACGAGAGCGGCAGGCGCTGCAATAATCATGGATTGGCACCGCGTGCTGCGGCCCTCTGCCCCTCCCCAACCGATACCAGGAGCCTCCATGACTACCGACGCCGACGCGCCCCAGATCCCCGAAATTCCACCGCCTCCCATCGCGGCGGAACCGGGTGCACTCGAAATCCTCCGCGTGTGGGTTGCCCCCGGCCATACCCAGCAGAGCAAGCTGCAGCTGGCATGGGAAGACCCGGGCAACTGGGGCTTGCTGCTGGCCGGGGTGGCGCGCGACGTGGCCGCTGCCTACGAGAAGCAGGGCCTGGATCCACAGGAGGCGTTCGAGCGCATCTATGCCGTTTTCGAAAGCGAATTCGTGCCGATCACCGACGCCGACGGGGAGCCGGTCAGCCCGCAGTGATTTTCGCCGCACCCGTTGCCGCCAGCCGGCAGCGGGTCTTGTGCGCGGCGCATAGCCCCGCCAATCTCCGGTGCCCCAGGGGTATCGGATGGGGGGCACAATGGGGCTGCTGCCGCCACTTCCTATCGGAACGCACCACCATGCTGTATGTTTTCAAATCCCCCGCCGCTGGCGATCTGATCATGCTGGAGCCCAATGGCCGCCAGGTACTGCAGATCATTGGCAAGGATGCCGGAGCAAAAGGCATCATCCTGCCGGAGCAGATGGCTGCGGCCGTGGCTGCGCTGGAGGCCGCCGTTCTCCGCGATGACACCGAACGGGCTGCCGCAGCGTCGGCCCGCAAGGAAGGGGGGGACGGGCCCAAGCCCGGAGCCGTATCCCTGCGCCAGCGCGCCAGCCCGTTCATCGCGATGCTGCGGCGTTGCGAGGCGGCAGACAAAGAGATCGTCTGGGGCGTGTAGGTCCCCGCCGGGGGGCAGATGCCCGCCAGCGCAAGGCCGGCGGTGAAAGGGTCGCCGGGCTCAGTCGGCGTAGACGCCGGCTGCCTTGATGATGGGGCTCCACTTGGCGATTTCGGCGGCGACGAACTTCTTGTGTTCAGCTGCTTCCATGCGCTTGTCGGTCACCACCACGGCGCCCAGGCCTTCCTGCTTCTTGATGAACTCGGGGTCCTTGAGCGCGGTCTTCAGTGCATCGTTCAGGCGGGTGGTGACGTCGGCCGGTGTGCCCTTGGGAGCATACAGGCCGTGCCAGATCGTGACCTGGAAGTTCTTCAGCCCTGATTCGTCCATGGTCGGGATGTCTTTCAGTGCCGGCGTGGCCAGGCGCTTGGCGGTGGTCACGGTGAAGGCCTTGACCTTCTTGCCCTCGATCTGTGCGCTGGTGTTGGTGGTCTGGTCACACATCAGGTCGATCTGGCCGCCGATCAGGTCGGTCATGGCCGGGCCGGTGCCCTTGTAGGGCACGGTGGTCATTTCAGTCTGCACCGCGTTCTGGAACAGCAGGCCACACAGGTGCGAGGCCGAGCCGATGCCGGCGTTGCCCAGATTGATCTTGCCCTTGTTCTGGCCCATCCAGCCGGTGAGTTCCTTGAAGTTGTTGGCTTGTAGTGAGGGCCGTGCGATCAGCGTCATGGGCACGTCGTTGACCATGCCGAGGTATTCGAAATCGCTCTCGACCTTGAACGGAATGTTGCGGACCAGCGTGGGCATGGTCGACATGCCGATATGGTGCAGCAGCACGGTGTAGCCGTCGGGAGCGGCCTTGGCAACCTTGTTGGCGCCAATCGAGCCACCGGCGCCCGCTGCGTTGTCCACCACGATGGTAGCGCCGCCCAGCGGCTTGCGCATGGCTTCGGCAAGGTCGCGTGCCACGCGGTCGGTCGGGCCGCCCGCGCTGAAGGGCACCACGATGGTGATGGTGCGGTCCTTGGCCGGGAAGTCGGCCGCAAAGAGGGATGTGGCCGCGAGGCAACCGGCAACCAGGGTGAGGGCAAAACGCATGGATAAGCTCCTGACAAACGAATGGATCGCTGCATCGTAGCGGCCCTGTCTGCAGAGCGCACTACGGGAACTACCAATGCCCGGCAAGATTTGCGCGCCCACCGGGGCGCGCAGGGCCTACTTGTAGCTGCGGGCGTCCTCGATGACCTTGCCATCGTTGGGGAGACTGCCCGGCGTCACGAGCTCCACCGTGCCTCGCAGCTTGGTCACGTCGCGGATCGCCTCGCCGATCCGCGACGGCAGATCGGAGTGGTCACCGGTGGCTTCCACCTTCAGCGTCATGCTGTCGTTGGCCATCTCGCCCGACACCACCAGGCGTGCCTTGACGACCTCGGGGAAGCGCTTGGTGATGTCGGCCACCTGTCCCGGGTGCACGAACATGCCGCGGATCTTGGTGGTCTGATCGGCACGCCCCATCCAGCCCTTGATGCGGGTGTTGGTGCGGCCGGTGGGGCAGGTGCCCGGAAGCACCGCCGACAGGTCGCCGGTGCCGAAGCGGATCAGCGGGTAATCGCGGCTGAAGGTGGTGACCACCAGCTCGCCAACCTCGCCCTCGGGAACCGGGTCGCCGGTGCCGGGTCGCACGATCTCGACCAGCACGCGCTCGTCGAGCACCAGGCCTTCGCGGGCCGGGGTTTCGTAGGCGATCAGGCCGAGGTCGGCCGTGGCGTAGCACTGGTAGGCATCGATACCGTGGTCGCGGAACCAGTCGCGCAGGCTGGGCGGGCAGGCTTCACCGGATACGAGGGCCTTCTTCAGGCTGGGCAGGGCCACGCCCATCTCGGCGGCCTTTTCCAGAATGATCTTGAGGAAGCTCGGTGTACCGGCATAACCGGCTGGCCGGAGTTCGGCCATGGCCTGTACCTGCTGCTCGGTTTGCCCGGTGCCGCCAGGAAATACGGTGCAGCCCAGGTAATGTGCGCCGGTTTCCATGATCGAGCCGGCGGGCACGAAGTGGTAGCTGAAGCAGTTGTGCACCAGCTCGCCCGGCCGGAAACCGGCGGCGAACAATGCACGGGCTACGCGCCAGTAATCCTTGCGGTGGCCTTCGGGCTCGTACAGCGTGCCCGGGCTGGCAAAGACACGGGGCATGCCAGCACCGTAGACCACGGTGGCAAAGCCGCCGAAAACATCGGTGGCGCGGTGTTGCTTCTGCTGCTCCAGCAGTTCGTATTTGCGGGTGACGGGCAGCTTGGCGAGCGCCGCGCGGCTGGTGACGGTATGCGGATCCACATCGGCGAACAGGCGACCGAAGGCAGTGGAGTTGGTCTTGGCAAAATCGATGTGTTCGGGCAGCGCGGCCAGCAGTGCGGCCTCGCGTTCCGCCGGGTCACGGGTTTCGAGGGGGTCGAAGAAATCGGTCATGGCGACTCCTTCTTATGCCAGCCAGCGTTTACGGCGCTTGTAGCTCTTGACGTCCTTGAACGACTTGCGCTCACCACCACCCACGCCGAGGTAGAACTCCTTGACGTCTTCGTTGCTGGCCAGGTCCTTGGCGGCGCCGTCCATCACGACACGGCCGCTTTCCATGATGTAGCCATAGTCGGCGTAGCGCAGGGCCATGTTGGTGTTCTGTTCGGCCAGCAGGAAGGTGACCTTCTCCTTGGCGTTGAGGTCTTTCACGATCTCGAACACTTCCTCGACGATCTGTGGCGCCAGGCCCATGGAGGGTTCGTCGAGCAGCACCATGCTGGGGTTGGCCATGATGGCGCGGCCAATGGCACACATCTGCTGCTCACCACCCGAGGTGTAGGCCGCTTGCGAGCCCTTGCGGGTCTTCAGGCGCGGGAAATAGTTGTAGACCTTCTCGAGGTTGGCTGCAATCTCGGCCTTGCTGCTGCGGGTGTAGGCGCCGGTCAGCAGGTTTTCCTCGATAGTCAGGTGGGCGAAGCAGTGCCGGCCTTCCATCACCTGCACGACGCCGCGCTGCACGAGATCGGCAGGCGAGAGGTTTTCGATGCGCTCACCGCGCAGCTCGATGGAGCCCTTGGTGACCTCGCCGCGCTCACCCCGGAGCAGGTTGGAAATCGCG
>DASWYJ010000364.1:0-1813 GCA_036405035.1 Burkholderiaceae bacterium | reverse complement strand
CACGAGCTACCCCACCAGCTACCCCGCCACCTGCGTCCACACCTTCTCCAGCCGCTTCACGCTCACCGGCTGCGGCGTGCGAAGCTCCTGCGCGAAGAAGCTCACCCGCAGCTCCTCCAGCAGCCAGCGGAACTCCTGCATGCGCACATCGGTCACGCCCTTGCGCTCGGCCAGCAGGCGCCAGTAGCGCTGCTCCAGCGGCCGCAGTTCGGCCAGCCGGGCCGCGTCGCGCGCCGGATCGGCCCGCCATTTGTCGAGCCGCGCGGTGATGGCCTTCAGGTAGCGGGCAAAGTGCTGCAGCTGCGGCCACGGCGTGACCCGCAGAAAGGCCTTGCCACACAGGCGCTGCAGCTGCTGGGTGGCATCGGCAGTGGCGTCGGGCGCGTTGCGGGTGTCCTTGATCTTGCGCACGGCGGTGGCGTACTCGGCCAGGATGGTGGCGGCCAGCCGGGCCACTTCGCCGGCAATCAGCGTGAGCCGGCCCCGGCCCTCGTCAAGCCGGCGCTGGAAGTCGGCCGCGTTGGCCGGCAAAGGGTCGAGCAGGAAGGCGCGGTCGAGCGCCACGTCAATCACCTGCGTGCGCAACTCTTCCTGGGTGCCACCACCCGTGCCGTCGGCAGCCCGGCCCACCAGCATGTAGTTCACCGCCATCTTCTGCAGATCGGGGATGTTTTTTTCCAGGTACTTGAGCGCATCGCGGATCTGCAGCGCGAACAGGCGGCGCAGGCCGGCGCGGTGGCGCGCAGCGGCCACGTCGGGCTCGTCGAACACCTCGATGGTGACGGCATCGCCGAGGTCTACCAGGGCCGGAAAACCGATCAGGGTTTGGCCGCCCTTGGCGATTTCCATCAGCTCGGGCAGCTCACCGAAGCTCCAGCCGGTGTAGCGGGTAGGCTCGATCACCGCCTTGGTTGCTTTGTTTTTTGTAGCAATTTTTTCAGCATCGGCGCTGGACACCGGGCCTTTTTGCTTCAAATCCGGTGTTTCGGCGGCTGCAGCGGGCACCGCCAGCCCTGCCAGCGCCTGGAAGGCCCCCCGGGCCTTGGCGCCCAGCTCGGCCTTCAGCGCACCCAATTGGCGGCCGCTGCCGAGCTGGCGGCCATGCTCGTCGGTCACGCGGAAATGCATGAACAGGTGGGGCGGCAAGGTGTCGAGCTTGAAGTCGGCGCGCTTCACGTCGAGCGAGGTTTCGGCGCGCACGATCTTCAGCAGCGCATCGGTCAGGCTGCCCCGGCCCTGGACGGTGGGTTCGCTCAGCAACGCGGCGATGCGGGTGGCGTTGTCGGGCAGCGGCACAAAGCGCGAGCGCGGCTTCTGGTGCAGGCTTTTCAGCAGGGCCAGCACCTTGCCCTGCAGCATGCCGGGCACCAGCCATTCGCAGTGCTCCTCGTTCACCTGGTTCAGCACGAACAGCGGCACGGTCACGCTCAGGCCGTCTTTCACATCACCGGGTGCATGCAGGTATTCGGCGCTGCAATCCACCCCGCCCAGCCGCACCGTGCGCGGAAAGGCGTTGGTGGTGATGCCGGCGGCCTCGTGGCGCATCAGTTCCTCGCGGCTGAGCATCAGCAGGCGCGGGTTCTCGCGCGACGCGGTGCGGTACCAGCGCTCGAAGCCGGCGCCGCTGCACACATCGGCCGGCAGGTGCTGGTCGTAGAAGGCGTAGATCAGCGCGTCGTCCACCAGCACGTCCTGCCGGCGCGACTTGTGCTCCAGTTCCTCCACTTTGGCGATGAGCTTCTGGTTGGCCGCGAGAAACGGCAATTTTGTCTCCCACTCCCCGGCCACCAGCGCCTCGCGGATGAAGACATCG
>DASWYJ010000363.1:0-2843 GCA_036405035.1 Burkholderiaceae bacterium | reverse complement strand
CGATCTGGACTACACCAATGCCGTCAATATCGGCGGTTCCCCCGTGCCGGCACTGCTGACCCGCCGTGCCGACACCACCGTCGAACTGGGCGATGGCGAGAGCTTCGTGATTGGCGGGCTTGTCAGCAAAAGCACGGTTTCGAGCATCAACAAGGTTCCTCTGCTGGGCGACCTTCCAGTCATCGGCGCATTCTTCAAGAACTTGAATTTTCGCACCGAAGAAAAAGAACTGGTGATCATCGTCACGCCCCGCATCGTCAGGCCATTGGCACGTGATGCGAGCCTGGCTGCCTTGCCCGGTGCTGGCGCCGATGCGCCGGATGCACCGGTGTGGACGCCGTACTTGTTGGGTGCCCGCAGCCGCACGTTCCCGGGTTTCTCGCAGTGACAAATATGCCACCAGAACTGTCTGCCGTCCGCGGCGCCAGTGGACCGCTGCCCGAGCTGGCCCTGGTTTTCGCACAGGCCGGTACGCTGGAGAAGCTGTCACCGCTGGTGGCCAACCTGGGCCGACTGGTTCCGGTCGCGGGCGGTGTTCCCGAATGCGCCGGGATCCTTGCCGCTGGTAAACCGCGGCTGGTGTTTCTGGATTTTTCCCCTTCGCAGGCCAGTCGTTCCGCAGCGCTGGCCAAGCAGTTGGCGGGCAGCCAGCCGCAGCTGGCACTGGTTGCGGTGGGCAATTCGGCCATTGCCGACTCGGTGCTGGCCGCACTGCGTTCCGGGGTGCGGGATTTCGTCGATCTCGACAACGGAGACGGTGATGCCGGCGCCATCATCCGCCGGGCGTTGTCATCCCATGACGGTGCCATCACGGCCACGCCCGTAGCGCGCGGCCGTATGGTGGCAGTGCTGGGAGCCCGCGTCGGCGTGGGTGCCAGCAGCACCGCCATCAATCTGGCATGGCTCACGCAGCGCGCGTATGGTGGCGATGGCCGCACGCTGCTGCTCGATTTCGGCATTCCGGTGGCCGATGCCTCGCTCTACCTGAATCAGAAGAAGGAGTTCGATCTGCTGCAGGCCATCAACAGCATGAGCCGGATCGACGAAACCTTCATCGCTTCGGCATTTGCCCGGCACAGCAGCGGGTTCACGCTGTTGCCCATGCCGTCGCAGCCGGAGCGCATGCGCGAGATTTCCTACGACGATGCATTGGGTGTGCTGAATCTTATGCGCGGATTCTTCCCAACCGTACTGGCCGACCTGGGCGGCTGTACGGATCTGGATTTTGTTGCCGCCATGGTGCGCCAGGCCGATGAGGTTGTGCTGGTGTGCGACCCATCCGCCGGGGCCATCGTGTCCGCCCGTACGCTGGTGGGTGGACTGGCAGAGCGCGGGGTGATCATCAGCAAGCTGCAGCTCCTGCTGTCCAAGCACGATGAAGCACTGGCGCTCACCGCGGCCGACGTCGCCAAGCGCCTGGGCGTGCAACCGTTGGCCGAACTGCCGATGCGGCATGTACCGATGCTGCAAGCCTCCAACCAGGGCAAGGCTTTGGCCGAGGTCGCACCGAATGACCCTTATGTCGCGGAACTTGATGCCGTGCGGTGCCAGTTCGACTGGATGCCTTCGGCGCGCCCTGGAAAAAGCCGCTTTGGCGACGGGCTGGTTGGCAGCCTGCGCAACCTGATGCACCGCTGAAACAACTCCGGAACAGACCATGCGAAATACTCTCTACGAACTCTCCGGCGATACGGCTGGATTTGCCGAGTCGCAACAGTTTCTCGACATCAAGCAAAGCGCGCAGGCCCATCTGTTGACGCGCATCGAGGAAGAAGGGCAAGGCCTGATCACCAAGCCGCGCAATGCGGTGCAGCAGTTTGTGCTGACCGAGGTCGATGCCTTCATCCGCAGCCGCCGGGTGCCGATCAACGACATGGAAACCCGGGTCATTGCCGACGCGCTGTTCAAGGACCTGGTGGGCCTGGGGCCGCTGGAAGACCTGCTGCTCGATCCCAGCATTGAGGACATCCTGTGCAACGGCCCGAAGGAAATCTATGTGTCGCGCGGTGGCGTGCTGGAGCGCAGCGCCACCCGCTTTACTGACAGCACCCACCTGCTGCGCATCGTGCGGCGCATCCTCGCGCCGCTGGGCCGCCGGTTGGACGAGTCCACCCCGATGGTGGATGCCCGACTGCATGACGGCGGCCGGCTCAACGCCATCATTGAACCACTGGCGCTTGAAGGCCCGGTGGTATCGATCCGGAAGTTCCGCAAGGACCCGATGACACCGAAAGAGCTGGTGGAACTGGGCACCATGAACCAGCAGGTGTATGACCTCCTGTCTGCTGCCGTGAGCAACCGCTGCAACATCATCATCAGCGGAGGCACCAGCTCCGGCAAGACGTCGCTGCTGAATGCGCTGGCAAATTTCATCGGCGAAACCGAACGGATCATCACGATCGAGGACACCGCCGAACTGAAGCTGCACCACGAGCATGTGGTGCGGCTGGAATCCCGCCCGGGAGGCTTCGAAGGCTCCGGTGAAGTCACGCCGCGCGACCTGATGCGCAACAGCCTGCGGATGCGTCCCGACCGCGTGATCCTGGGTGAAGTGCGGGGCGGCGAAGTGCTGGAACTGCTGCAGGCCATGGGTACGGGCCACGATGGTTCCATGGGCACCATCCACGCCAACAGCCCGCGCGAATGCCTGTACCGGATGGAAATGCTGGCAGGGTTTGCCGGTTTCCAGGGCAGCGAGAGCAGCCTGCGCCGCATGGTGTCGAGCGCGGTGGACTTCATTGTGCAGATCGGACGCCTGGCCAACGGGAAGCGGCGGATTCTTTCGGTCACTGAAATCACGGGCTTCGGTGACAACATCGTGTCGATGCAGGAGATGTTCCGGC
>DASWYJ010000362.1:0-13687 GCA_036405035.1 Burkholderiaceae bacterium | reverse complement strand
GGGGTGCTGCGGCAAAATCTCGACCTTCCGGAATTTGCCCGCGAAACCGGCGTTGCGGTACTGACACGCATCAGCGTGATCGAAACCGCGGCGGCGTCCGATGGCCTGGCGCGTGACTGGCCGGCTTTCAGTACCGGCGTCGACAAGCACTACGGCTACGCATTTCAATGGTTTGGACTCAGTGCCCTCGTGGCTATTCTCTATGTCTGGTTTCAGTTCATCCGGCCCCGCCGAGCCGCTAAACGCGGCTGACCAGCCGCTGGGCCTCACGGTACACACGATGCCGGCGCTGGATCGCTCCAGTGTCGATGGCGCGGCGCGCACCACGTCCGGTCGCTGGAAAATGCTGGCGGTGATGTTGGTGTGCATGGCTCCGGTAATTGCGTCGTATTTCACCTATTACGTGATTCGCCCGGAAACCCAGCGCTCCTTCGGAGAATTGATCAATCCGCAGCGCCCGCTGCCCGATCTGCCTGTACAGGCTGCCGACGGCACCACCACCAACCTGCGTGCATTGAAGGGCCAGTGGCTGCTGATCAGCGTGGCGCCGGCGGATTGCGATGCGCACTGCCAGAAGAACCTGTACTGGCAACGGCAGCTGCGCGAGACGCTGGGCCGCGAGAAAAGCCGCGTCGACCCGGTCTGGCTGGTGGCAGACGGTGCAACCATACCCCCCGCGCTGCAGCCTGCGCTGGCGCAATTCACCGTTTTGCGTGTGCCTGCGGACAAGCTTGCCGCCTGGCTCGCGCCGGCAGCAGGCCGGCAGCTGGCCGATCACCTGTATGTGGTTGATCCCCTGGGCAACTGGATGATGCGCATGCCCGCCGGGCTTGATCTGGCCGGTGCCGGCAAGGCCAAGCGCGATCTGGACCGCCTGCTGCGGGCCTCTTCTTCCTGGGATCTGCCGGGGCGATGAACATGAGCAGTCCCGTTGCCTATGATCTTTCGCCGCTGGCGTCGTTGCTGTTGATCGGCGCGCTGGTGGCGCTGGGCCCGCTGCTCTGGGTGCTGTTGCGCCAGCGGCAGGCGGGCCTGCCGCACCGGATGCGTGCACTTACGCTGGTGACCCTGTTCCTCACCGTGGATCTGATCCTGTTTGGGGCCTTCACGCGCCTGACCGATTCCGGCCTGGGCTGTCCTGACTGGCCGGGCTGCTACGGCAACGCCAGCCCGGCTGGTGCGCACGCCGAAATCACGGCCGCGCAGACTGCCATGCCCACCGGCCCGGTGACCCATGGCAAGGCCTGGATCGAGATGATCCACCGTTACCTCGCCAGCGGCGTGGGTGCACTCATTCTCGTGACCACCGCCATCGCCTGGTGGGCGCGCCGCCGTGGCGAGCCGGTGCAGCCCTGGTGGCCTACGGTCACGCTGGTATGGGTGTGTCTGCAGGGTGCGTTCGGTGCGCTCACGGTCACAATGAAGCTGTTCCCCGCCATCGTGACGTTGCATCTGTTGGGCGGCATGGTGTTGTTGGCGCTGCTGGCCGCGCAGGTGGCGTCCCGGCCGGCACGGCAGCCGCTTGCTCCACCACCGACAGCGGGGCTGCGTACCGGGCTGTGGCTGGCTTACGGGCTGTTGTGGCTGCAGATCGCGCTGGGTGGCTGGGTCAGTACCAATTACGCCGTGCTGGCGTGCACCGAATTTCCCACCTGCCAGGCCAGCTGGTGGCCGGCGATGAATTTCTCGCAGGGCTTTGAGTTGTGGCGCGCGCTCGGCATGACCGGCGCCGGCGAACACATCCACTTCGAGGCGCTGACGGCCATCCACTACGTTCACCGGCTCATGGCGTACCTCGTGCTTGCCGCGCTGGCGCTGCTGGCCTGGCGACTGGCCCGCGCGGGCATGCGCACCCACGCGCGCTGGATCGGGCTGCTGCTGCTGTGGCAGTTTGTCAGTGGCCTGAGCAATGTGGTACTCGATTGGCCGCTGGTGGCCGCAGTGGCCCATACCGGCGGCGCGGCGGGGCTGGTGCTGGTGTTGACGCAGGCGCTGGTGTGGGCCCGCCGCCACAGCGTTCCCGGAGTCGCGGCCGTGGGGCAGCGTAGCCCCGTGACAGGAGGAGTGGCAGCATGAATGCGACAACCGGCAGTACTGCCACCTACACCCTGCCGCCCCGTTGGCGGCAGTTCAACGCGCTGACCAAACCGCGCGTCATCCAGCTCATCGTGTTCTGCGCGCTGATCGGCATGGTGCTGGCCGTGCCCGGCGTGCCACGCTGGCCCCAGGTACAACTGGCGCTGGTGGCCTGCGTGGGCATCTGGCTGGTCGCCGGTGCGGCTGCGGCCTTCAATTGCCTGGTTGAAAAAGGCATCGACGCGAAAATGAAGCGCACCTCCTGGCGGCCCACCGCCAAGGGTGAACTGACCAATACGCAGACGCTGGCATTCTCCGCATTGCTGTGCTGCGCCGGCTCGGCCATTCTGTATGTGTGGGTCAACCCGCTCACCATGTGGCTGACCTTCGCCACCTTTGTGGGATATGCGGTGGTCTATACCGTGATCCTGAAGCCGCTGACGCCGCAGAACATCGTCATTGGCGGTGCGTCCGGCGCGATGCCGCCGGTGCTGGGCTGGTCTGCCATGACGGGCGAGGTCGGTCCGGAAGCGCTGATCCTGTTCCTCATCATTTTTCTGTGGACGCCACCGCACTTCTGGGCGCTGGCGCTGTACCGTGTGGAGGACTATCGCAAGTCCGGCCTGCCCATGCTGCCGGTCACGCATGGCAACGAATTCACGCGGCTGCAGGTACTGCTCTACACGCTGATCCTGTTTCCCGCCTGCCTGCTGCCTTTCATCTACGGCATGAGCGGCTGGCCCTACCTGGTGGCGGCGGTGGTTTTGAGCGTGGGCTTCTGCGGCTATGGCTGGGCGCTGTGGCGCAACTATTCCGATGCGCTGGCCCGCAAGACCTTCCGCTTCTCGCTGATCCACCTGTCGCTGCTGTTCGCGGCGCTGCTGATCGACCACTACCTGCGCTGATTCCGGAGATTACCCATGAAACGCCGTGCCGCCTTCCACGTTCTTGCCGCTGTTGCCGCCACCGGCCTGCTGGCGGCCTGTTCGCCGCAAAAGCCGGCGTTCAACGCGATTGATATCACGGGTGCCACCTACGCCCAGGATTTTGCGTTGCCTGACACGAGCGGCCAGGTCCGCCGCATCCAGGATTTCAAGGGCAAGGTGGTGGTGGTGTTCTTTGGCTACACCCAATGCCCGGACGCCTGCCCCACCACCATGGCCGAACTCGCCGAAGTCAAGCGCCAGCTCGGTGCCGACGGTGACAAGCTCCAGGGGGTTTTCGTCAGCATCGACCCGGAGCGCGACACGCCTGCAGTGCTGAAAGCCTACATGGAAAACTTCGACCCGAGCTTCATCGCGCTCACCACCACGCCGGACAAGCTGGTCACGGTGGCCCGGGACTACAAGGTCTACTACAAGAAGGTCGACGGCAAGACGCCCACCAGCTACACCATGGACCATTCGGTGGGCAGCTACATCTATGATCCCCAGGGCCGGGTGCGGTTGTATACCCGCAACGGCGCTGGCACCCAGGCGCTGGCCGCCGATCTGCGGGCGCTGCTGCAGAATTCCTGAGACATCATTTGCTACTATTTATGTAGCAAAGAAGCCAGCATACATGCTGGCCATGCCTGTTTTTCGTATAGAAATCGGTCAAAAAAAGACCCGCAGGAGCCAGGCCGGCTGCGGGTCTTTGGGTGGATGGCCTGCCGTACTCAGGCGTAGGCAGCCAGCGTCTTGCGCATCTTCTTCATCGCTGCCGTTTCGATCTGGCGGATGCGCTCGGCGCTCACACCGTATTCGGCCGCCAGCTCGTGCAGCGTCATGCCGCCGGAGCCGTTGTCATTGACCTTGAGCCAGCGCTCCTCCACGATGCGGCGTTCGCGCGGCTGCAGGCCTTCCAAGGCACTGGCGATGCCGTCCGACGCCAGCCGGTCGCGCTGGTGCGACTCGATCATCGCGGTCGGCTCGTGGGCGGTGTCAGCCAGGTAGGCGATCGGGCCGAATGCTTCCTCACCGTCATCCGACGGGCTGGGATCCAGCAGCACGTCGCCACCGGCCATGCGGGTCTGCATTTCCAGCACGTCCTCGCGCTTGACGTTCAGCCGCTCGGCCATCACGCCTACTTCGTGCTCGCTCAGCGTGTCGCGGTGCGCGGCGCCATCGGCATGGTCCATCGCGTCCTGCTTCATGCCCTGCTTCATCGAACGCAGGTTGAAGAACAGCTTGCGCTGCGCCTTGGTCGTGGCCACCTTGACCATGCGCCAGTTCTTCAGGATGTATTCGTGGATCTCGGCCTTGATCCAGTGCAGCGCGTAGCTCACCAGGCGCACGCCCTGGTCGGGGTCGAAGCGCTTCACCGCCTTCATCAGGCCGACGTTGCCTTCCTGGATCAGGTCGCCATGCGGCAACCCGTAACCCAGATATTGGCGCGATACCGACACCACCAGCCGCAGGTGCGACAGCACCAGCTTCCCGGCGGCTTCCAGGTCGTTGTTGTCCTTGAGCTGGCGGGCAAAGGTCTGCTCCTCCTCCAGCGTCAGCAAAGGCAGGCGGTTGACCGCAGAGATATAGGCGTCCAGATGACCCAGGGGCGGGATGACCGACCACGGATTGGCCACTGCCAAACCATTGGCGGTAGCAGCCGGTGCGCCAGCGATCAGATGTGTCATGCAAGAACTCCTTTCGGGTACGTTATTTTAGCACTCTGTTGGAAGGAGTGCTAAAGACAAAGTTCCCCGGGGAAATATCCCTGCCACCGCAGGGTTTGCGGGCCAAAGCATGGCATTGCCGAATTGAAATACGTGCATACCCGAAATCAAAAATCGGGTATTCGAATAAAAATCCCCAACAATTTAAAACCCCCTAAAATAATAAGCAGCCAGCCAATATTTGCAGAGGTAGCCATGCTGAGATTTCTTTCCACCCAGGCCCAGGAACGCTTTCGCGATTTGCAGGGAAAATTGGGTAGCTTTTCGATTACCGACGAAGAGCAGCGCGAGTTGGCCGATCTGGTGGCACGTGCACAGAAAGTATTTCAGGAGCGTGATTCAGTGATTTCCCGGCTGAAACTGGAAATTGCCGAGAATGTCGTCACCATCACCGATTTGTTCAGTGCAGCCGATATCCGTACAGCCATGCGCCAGACTGGTGCACCAGCGGAGAAGCCTGTGCTGGCGGGGCGCCGCAAGGCTGTGCGAGGTGCCAACAAGGCCGGCAGCCCGGTGCTGATCCGCGTCAAAGTGGGCAAAGGTGCGGGCGCTCCAAGCAAATATTGCAAGGGCCAGAAATTGCCGGCCGTGGTGCCCAAGAATTTCAAGGCACTCGATACCGATGGCGCGCTGTCCGATAATTTATCGCGATACTACACGGACGAAGGGCGAATTTATTTCGCCACTCCGGAAGGCCGGGCCGAGCTGGCAACGCTGCAAAATTATATCCAGACCGGCAAAACAGCAGACACCTGACAGCTGTTTTGTTTTGCTATATTTCTCCTGAATTTATAGCAACCGCTGGCGCCAGGCGTGTGTTGCCGGGTTTTTGCGAAAATAATACCCAGGATTTACTGCCCGTCGGTTTGGCGATTGCCATAGCGGCGTACAAAGCGCCGGTCGATCCGGTCTTTCCAGCGCCATGCCCACGCACCCTGGGCTGTCCAGTTCCCCCAGTTCACGATGGCTTCGCCATCACCGCACCCCAGCAGGGTGAGCGTGCGCGTGGGCGGTACGTGGGCGCGCAGCGCGTCACCCTGCAGCGTGGCCAGCAGGTTGGCTGCCAGCTTGCCTGCTGCCTGCAGGGCATGTTCCCCGTTCTTGGGATGGCGCGTATCGGCCCGGCTGGCAATGTCGCCCGCCGCAAATACCGTATGGTGCGACAGGCTTTGTTGCCAGCGGTTGATGGCAAGAAAACCATCACCGTCGAGGGTTAGTCCCGAACGGGCAAGCCAGGGTGGTGCATGCACACCAACGGCCAGCAGCGCGCCGTTGCAGGGCAGGGTGGTGCCATCGTCGAGCAGCAAATGGTCGGCCGCCATGCCGACGCAGCGCTGCGGCACGACCGCGATCTGCCGTGCCCGCAGCGCCCGGGCCACCCGTTGCTGCATGCCATGGGCGTGATCGGCCACCGGTGGCAACGCGCCGCTGACCAGCTTCAGGCTGACCGCCGGCAGCCGGTGGCGAATGGCCAGTGCCAGCTCGACGCCGCTGGCGCCGCCACCCACGACCACCAATGCCAGGGGCTGGCTTTGCGCCAGTGCATGCAGCCGCTCCCACTGTGCGGCAAATGCTTCCAGCGGCCGGACGAATACCGCGTGTTCCCGGGCGCCGGGCATCTGTTCTTCCAGCCGCTGGCGGTCCATCACCGCGCCGGTATTGATGCCCAGCACGTCGTAGGGCAATGTGCAGGTCTGGCCGTGGCTGACCAGCTCAACCGTGTGCTGGTCCGCATGGACATGGGCGGCACGGCCCTGGATGAACTGGACACCGCTGGCCGCTACCAGCCGCTCCAGGGCAATCGTGCATTGCGCCAGCGTGTAGTGCCCCGCCACGAAACCGGGCAGCATGGCCGGGTAGACCTGCATCGGGTAGGGGGCGACCAGGGTGGCGCGAATCCGTGCGCGCCGGGCCCGCGAGAGCCTGGCGAGTCTGGCCAGCACATGCAGGTGGGCATGGCCGGCGCCGAGGAGGACAAGGTGCCGCTTGGGGTCGGTGGTCATGGGGGAGGCTGGCCGGACCGGAAAACGGGTCGATCCCTGCCGTGGGTATTGTCACCGCCAGGGGCCGCCGCGCAGCGGGGTGCGGCCGGTGTGTTGTGCTTTCTACAACAGCCGGTGTTTGCGGCGTGCAGGTTCAGCCCCGCCTCCACGCGTGGTAGTGCCGCATCCAGGGGCGCAGCCACGGCATGCGGTGGGCGCGTTCCCATGCATGGGCGGCCCGCTGGCCGGCCTCGGCCAGCGTGGGGTGGCTGTGCAGGGTATTGCCCAGCGCGCGCAGGCCCAGCCCATGCTGCATGGCCAGCACACACTCGGCCAGCAGTTCTCCGGCCTGGCTGCCGACGATGGTGACGCCGAGAATCCGGTCCCTGCCCGGAACGGTGAGTACCTTGACGAAACCATGGGCCTCACCGTCGGTGATGGCGCGGTCCAGGCCGGCGATGTCGTAGCGCGTCACCTCGCAGGCAATGCCGCGCGCCCGGGCTTCCTGCTCGTTCAGGCCGGCGCGTGCCACCTCGGGATCGGTGAAGAGGGTCCACGGAATGACCGCGGCATCCGGGCCGGTGGCCTGGAAGGTGCCAAACAGTGCATGGGTTGCTGCGCGCCGGGCCTGGTGTACGGCTGCAGGGGTCGAGGCGCCGGCGGCGGTCACGTCGCCGACCGCATAGATGTGGGGATACCGTGTTTGCAGGCAGGCAGAGGTTTCGAGCGGTGCGCCGGTGGGGATGCCCAGTTCTTCCAGCCCGTAGCCGGCCAGACACGCGGTGCGGCCCGCAGCGCATACCAGGACGTCGAACTCCAGGCGCTTCTCCACCCCGCTCTGTTCCACCACCAGGATCTGGGCCTCACCCAGCCGCTCGCAGCGTACCGCCTCGTGGCCGACGAGCACCTGCACCCCATCGGCTTCGAGTATCTGCTGGACGTGGGCCGATACCTCGGCGTCCTCGCTGTCCAACAGGCGTGCGGCCCGCTCCACCTGGAGCACCTGCGCACCCAACCGGGCAAAACTCTGCGCGAGCTCGCAGCCGGTCGCACCACCGCCGAGCACGACCATGCGTTGCGGAATTTCGTACAGCCGCGCGAATTTTTCCCACAGCGTATCGGTGGTCACGTAGTCCACTGCGCCCAGGCCCGGCAGCGGCGGCAGCACCGGCTCCGAGCCGGTGGCAATCACGATGCTGCGGGTGGTGCGCTGCTGGCGGCTGCCGTCGGCCGCCGTGATCTCCACGGCCCACGGGTTGGTGATGCGGGCGTGGCCCTGCACGACCTCCACCCCGCGCGCCATGGGGCGCTCCGGCCTGTCATGGGTGGCAAGGCGGGCCACCACGGCCTGTACCCGCTGCATGGCCGCGCGGAAATTGAATGCCGCCGGCATGTCGGTCAGGCCATAGTGGGCGCCGTGGCGCATCTGGTGGGCCAGCCGGGCGCTGCGGCCCAATGCCCGCGCCGGTATGTCACCATGGTGCAGGCCATTGCCGCCCGGCGTGTGGGCCTCCACCAGTGTGACCCTGGCCTGCGCGGCGGCGGCGCTGCGGGCCGTTGCGCGCCCAGCGGCGCCGGCACCGATGACCACCAGGTTGCAGTCGAACCGGCGTGGCCGCTCTGCGGTCCAGCCGGCGTGGGCCGCACGGCGCCGCATGCCCTCCACCGCCTGGCGGGCCAGCCATGGGAACAGGCCCAGCAGCACGCCGGAAACCAGCAGCCCGGGGCTGAACATGCCGTGGACGGATCGCACTTCCGCCAGCTGCGCGCCGGCATTCGCCCACACGGCGATGCCTGCCAGCATGCCCAGTTGGCTCACCGCATAAAAGGTGCGGGTGCGCAGCGGAGTGAGACCCATCACCAGGTCGAACCCGGAAAACGGTGCGGGCCGCGCCAGCCGCAGCATGAAAAGGTGGCGCGCGCCTTCGTGGTGGATGCCGCGCCGGAGTGTGTCCAGCGGGTCGCGCCAGCGTGCGGCGACGCGGGCATGAAAAACGTAACGCCCGGCCAGGAAGGCCAGCGTGGCACCCAGGGCCGATACCAATGAAACCAGCAGCGTGCCCCACCAGAAGCCGAACATGGCGCCACCGGCCAGTGCCAGCAGGTACACACCCGGTCCAACCAGCGTGCTGACGGCAATGCCAACCACGATGGCGGCAACGGCCACCACCAGGGGCTGGCGGTGGTGCAGTGCCGTCAGGGTGGCGTGGCCACGTTGCAGGGCATCGAGGCTGAAAAAACGCCCCGAGTCCAGGAGCAGGCAACTGGCGGCCAGTACGATGGCCAGCAGCAGGAGGACGGTGTTCTTGCGGCGCATGGACAGTTTCCGGGGGAGCCGGAGTCTGTCCCCATCGTAGCTGCTTCGTGTGGCAGGCCGCTGCTGCGGGGGCGATCAGGTCAGCAGGGCCTGGGCGAATTCACGGGCATTGAAAGTCTCGAGGTCTTCGAGCTTTTCGCCCACCCCGATGAAATACACAGGGACGGGTCGCAATTCCGGAGCGGCGCGGACCCGCTCCGAGGCCCACAGCGCAATCGCCGCCAGCACACCGCCCTTGGCCGTGCCGTCCAACTTGGTGATGACGAGGCCGGTCAGTTGCAGGGCCTCGTCAAACGCTTTCACCTGGGCCAGCGCGTTCTGGCCGGTGTTGCCGTCGATTACCAGCAGCACCTCGTGGGGGGCCGTGCCATCGGCCTTCTGCACCACCCGCTTGATCTTGCGCAACTCTTCCATCAGGTGCAGCTGGGTGGGCAGGCGGCCGGCGGTATCGACCAGCACCACATCCTTGCCACGCGCCCGGCCGGCGCTGACTGCGTCGAAGCTCACGGCTGCCGGATCACCGCCGTCCTGGCTGATGATCTCCACCGTGTTGCGGTCGGCCCAGACGCCCAGCTGCTCGCGTGCCGCCGCCCGGAAGGTGTCGGCCGCGGCCAGCAGCACCGTGGCACCCGAATCGGCGAGGTGCCGGGTGAGCTTGCCGATGGAGGTGGTTTTGCCTGCGCCGTTGACGCCCGCCACCATGATCACCGTAGGCCTGTGCTGGCCGATCACCAGCGGGCGTTCCAGCGGCTGCAGCAGTGCGGCCAGCGCGTCGGCCAGCAGGCCCTTGACTGCGGCGGGCTCGGTGGTCCTGCTGTCCTTCACCCGCTGTTTCAGGTCGGCCAGCAGGAAGGCCGTGGCCTTCACACCGGCATCGGCCATCAGCAGGGCCGATTCGAGCTCCTCGTACAGCGCATCGTCGATCTGGGTGCCGGTGAATACCGTGGCGATGCTGCTGCCGGTCTTGCGCAGGCCGGTCTTGAGCTTGTCGATCCACGAACTGCGCACCGGCGCCTGTACGGCCACCGGAGCCGGCGCGGGAGCGGCAATGGCCGCTACGGCGGTGGGTTCCACCGGGGCGGGGAGGGCGCTGGCAGGCTGCCCTTCTACAGCGGGGGGAGGTTTTTTCTTGAAGAAGCTGAACATCGGGAAGGTTTCTAGAATCAGACGATTCTATGAAACACCTCCTGACGGCCCTGAGCCTGGCCTGCGCACTGCATTCTGCGGCCCGGGCACAGGCCCCCGCGGCGCCTGCCGACATCCCTGCTTCCCCTCCTTGCAGCGAGGCACCATGCGATGGCTCCCGGCAGTTCACGCTGGCCAATGGCATGACGCTGATCGTCAAGCCCGACCACCGTTCTCCCACGGCAGTGCACATGCTGTGGGTGCGGGTGGGCGCGATGGACGAGGTGGATGGCACCTCCGGCGTGGCCCATGTGCTGGAGCACATGCTGTTCAAGGGCACGCCCACCCTGCCGTCGGGTGCTTTTTCCCGCAGGGTGGCCGCCCTTGGTGGCCGCGAGAACGCCTTTACCAGCCGCGACTACACCGGCTACTACCAGCAGATTCCGGCCGGCCGTCTGGCCGATGTGATGCAGTTGGAAGCCGACCGTTTTGCCAACAACCAGTGGCCCGACGAGGAATTCCGGCGTGAGATCGAGGTGGTGAAGGAAGAGCGCCGCCTGCGCACCGAGGATTCGCCGCGCGCGCTGCTGTACGAGGCCCTGAACGCCGCGGCCTTTGTGGCCTCACCCTACCGCCGGCCCCTCATCGGGTGGATGAACGATCTCGACGCAATGACGCCCGACGACGTGCGCGCCTTCTACCGCCGCTGGTATACGCCGGCCAATGCGGCTGTGGTGGTGGTCGGCGATGTCGACGTGGCGCAGGTGCGTGCGCTGGCCGAGCGCCACTACGGTGGCATCGCCGCCCAGCCCGTGCCCCCGCGCAAGCCGCGCCTGGAGCCGGTGCAGACCGGGCTCAAGCGGCTGCTGGTCAAGGCGCCGGCAGAGCAGGCCTATGTAGAGCTCGCCTTCAAGGTGCCGGGCCTGGAGGCGGGTGACCTCACGGCGGTTGCCCTGCGGGACAGCGCCACCGATGCGCTGGCCCTGACGGTGCTCTCCGCCGTGCTCGATGGCTATGCCGGCGCCCGCATGCCGCGTGCGCTCACGCAGGGCAGCAACCGGGTGGCCGACAGCGCCGACTCCTCCAATGGCCTGATGGGCCGTGGCCCACAGCTCTTCACCCTGAGCGGCGTGCCGGCCCCGGGCCGCAGCGCCGCCGAGCTGGAGGCCGCGCTGCGCGAAGAGGTGGCCCGTGTCGCCCGTGACGGTGTGAGCGAGACCGAGCTGAACCGCGTCAAGACCCAATGGATCGCCAGCGAGACCTACAAGCTCGATTCGGTGATGAACCAGGCGCGTGAACTGGGCAGCTACTGGGTCCAGGGCCAGCCGCTGGATGCCGGCGAGCGCCTGATCGCCCGGCTGCGCGGAGTGACCGCCGCGCAGGTGCAGGCGGTGGCGGCCCGCTATTTCGGTGACGACCAGCTCACCGTGGCCCACCTGGTGCCCCAGCCGCCGGACCCCGCGCGCAAGCCCCGTACACCCCCGCCCGGCTCGCGCCACTGAATGCCTAGCACTATGAAAAAAAGAGCAATACTCGCAGCATTGGTGCTGGCAACGGGCATTTTTCATTCCCATTCTGCGGTGGCGGGGCTGGCTATCCAGCAATGGCGCCTGCCCAGCGGCGCGCAGGTGCTGCTGGCCGAGAGCCATGCCATTCCCATGGTCGACGTGCAGATCGATTTCGATGCCGGCAGCCGGCGCGACCCGGCTGCGCAGGCGGGCCTGGCAGCGGTGACCGCCGGCATGACCGACAAGGGCATCCGGGCCACAGGCGCCGAGCCCGCGCTGGATGAAAACAGCCTGGGCGAGGCCTGGGCTGATCTGGGTGCCAGCTTCAGCGGCAGCGCCAGCGGCGACCGCCTTGGTTTTTCACTGCGCTCGCTGAGCGACCCGGCCCTGCTTGCCCGCGCAGCGCAGCTGGCGGCCCGGCAAATGGGAGAGCCGGCCTTCCCCGAGGCGGTGTGGCAGCGCGAGCGCGAGCGCATGGTGGCCGCGCTGAAGGAGGCCGACACCCGGCCCGCCACCCTGGCCGGCCGGGCATTCAACCAGGCGGTGTACGGCAACCATCCCTACGGGCAGCAGACCACCGCACTGACGCTCGCCGCAATCGCGGTCGATGATCTGCGCGCTTTCCATGCCCGGCACCTGGTGGCCTGCCGGGCGCAGGTGAGCATGGTGGGCGCACTCACGCGGGCCCAGGCCGAGGTGCTCGCCAGCAGCCTGCTGGCACGGCTGGGCAGCGGCGCCTGTGCGCCGCTGCCGCCAGTGGCCGACGTCGCGCCGCTGGCGGGCCCGGTCGAGCGCGCCATTCCCTTCGAGTCGGCGCAGGCCCATGTCTACATCGGCCAGCCCGGTGTTGCCCGGTCCGACCCGGATTACTTCACGCTCTTCGTGGGTAATTACGTCCTGGGCGGCGGTGGTTTCGTGTCACGGCTGACCACCGAGGTGCGCGAGAAGCGCGGTCTGAGCTACAGCGTGTCGAGCTACTTCATGCCCGGCCTGCACGCCGGTGCCTTCATTCTGGGCCTGCAGACGCGGCCCGACCAGGCGGCAGAAGCGGTGCGGGTCTCGCGCGAGGTGGTGGCCCGCTTCGTGGCCGAAGGGCCGACCGAAGCCGAATTGCAGGCCGCCAAGGACAACCTGATCGGTGGCTTTGCGCTGCGCATCGACAGCAACCGCAAGCTGCTCGACAACATCGCCAACATCGGCCTGCACCAGCTGCCGCTGGACTACCTGGACACCTGGACCCAGCAGGTCGACAAGGTCACGGTGGCCGAGGTGCGGGCGGCTTTCCAGCGCAAACTGCAGCCCGGGGCCATGGCCACCGTGGTGGTGGGCGGTGTCCTGCCATGAAGACCCGGCCCAAGGCAATGGCTTCCCATGCGGCGCCCGCCCGGCCGCCGGGCGAGGTGCGCATCATCGGCGGCCAGTGGCGGCGCACCCGGGTGCCGGTGGCGGCGCTTCCGGGCCTGCGGCCCACGCCCGACCGGGTGCGCGAAACCCTGTTCAACTGGCTGGGCCAGGATCTCGGCGGCTGGCGCTGTGTGGATGCCTTTGCCGGCACCGGGGTGCTCGGTTTCGAGGCCGCCTCGCGCGGTGCGGCGTCGGTGCTGCTGTGCGAACAGGTGCCGGCCCTGCTGGAGGCCCTGCGCGCGCTGCAGCAGCGGCTGGACGCGGCGGCCATCACCTTGGCCCGGGGCGATGGCGTGGCCCATCTGCGCCGGCAGGCGCCGGCCAGCATCGACCTGGTGTTTCTCGACCCGCCTTTTGGCTCCGACCTGTACCCGGCTGCGCTGCGCGCGGCCAGCAATGCACTGGCACCGGACGGCCATGTGTACCTGGAGGCGGCGCAGCCCTGGGGCGACGACGCGCTGGCCCCTTTTGGCCTGGCGCTTCACCGCACCGGCAAGGCGGGCATGGTGCACTTCCATTTGCTGAAAAAAGTGGCAGAGGCATAATTCGGCCATGGCAGATTCCACCCCCCGCATTGCGGTGTATTCCGGCACCTTCGACCCCATCACCCTCGGCCACGAGG
>DASWYJ010000361.1:0-1798 GCA_036405035.1 Burkholderiaceae bacterium | reverse complement strand
AGCCGGTTCCACAGCGGATCGCCCACCAGGGCCGGCTCGATCGGCTCGAACCAGCGCTCGATGCCGCCGTGCAGCGCGTTGTATTCCACCGGCTGCCAGTGCGCCCGGTGCGGCACGGGCTGCAGCACCTCGCCCTCGGCCACGAAACACGCGTGGCGGCGGCGGCGGTAGCGGCCACCGTCTTTCAGGTGTTCATCGGGGGGGAGATCGTTCCAGCCGGCGTCGAGCGCGTGCAGCGCGGGCAGGCTGCAGCCGGTGGCGGCGCACAGCGTGGCGGCCGAAAGCACCGCGTGGCCCTGCTGCTGCAGCGCGGGCAGCAGCGCGTCGGGCGAAGTGAGCGAAGGGGGCAGCACAGTGGTGGGCATGGGGCAATAGCTTACCCCGGACCGCACCACCCACGGGCGGGCAGGCCCTTCAGGAAACGATCTTCACGCCCTTCCAGAACGCCACATGGCCACGGATTTCGTCGGCCTCGGGTTTGGGGTCGGCGTAGTACCAGGCGGCGTCGGTGTTCATTTCGCCATCGACGATGAGCGAGTAGTAGCTGGCCTGCCCTTTCCAGGCGCAGGTGGTCTTGTGGTTGCTGAAGCTGACGTAGGCCCGGTTGAGGGAGCTGTCGGGGAAATAGTGGTTGCCTTCCACCACCACGGTGGTCGGGCTGTCGGCAATGACGGCGCCGTTCCAGATTGCTTGCATGGGTCTCTTTCAGGGGGATTCAGGGGGCAGGTGCCTGCAGCCAGTGCAGGCTGAACCACTGCTGCGCATCGGTCCAGACCGGACCGGGCACAAAGCCGGCCTGCCGCGCCAGTGTACGCAGTCCCTCCACAGTGAACTTGTAGGAGTTTTCGGTGTGCAGGGTTTCGCCTTCGGCGAACGCAAAGACCTGCCCGGCCACCTGCACGGTTTGCGCGCGCAGGCTCATCAGGTGCATCTCGATGCGTTGCAGCGGCGCGTTGTAGAAGGCGCTGTGGGCAAACTGCTGCGGCACGAAGTCGCTGCCGAGTTCGCGGTTGGCGCGCACCAGCAGGTTGCGGTTGAAGGCGGCGGTCACGCCGGCGGCGTCGCTGTAGGCTGCGTGCAGCAGCGCCGGGTCTTTCACCATGTCCACCCCGAGCAGCAGGCCGCCGCCGCGCAGGCTGTGGGCGGCCATGCGCAGGAACTGCAGCGCCTGCGCCGGCGTGAAATTGCCCAGCGTGGAACCGGGGAAGAAACCCACCCGCTGGCCGCGCCCGAGCACCGGCGGCAGGGCCAAGGGCCGGGTGTAGTCGGCCACCAGCGGGGCCACGGCGAGGCCGGGGTAGTCGGCCTGCAGGGCGGCGGCGGCGGCGTGAAGGTGCGCGCCGGAAATGTCGATGGGCACGAAGCGGGCCGGCGCGGGCAAGGCATCGAGCAGCAGCCGCACCTTGGTCAGCGAGCCGGCGCCGAATTCGATGATCTCGGCGTGCGGCCCGATCTGCGCGGCCATGGCCGGTGCATGCCGGCGCAGGATCGCCAGCTCGGTGCGGGTGGGGTAGTACTCGGGCAGCGCGCAGATACGGTCGAACAGCGCGGAGCCGGCGGCGTCATAAAAATACTTGGGCGAAATGCTGCGCGGACTGTGGGCCAGCGCGGCCAGCATGTCTTCCAGAAACCCGGGGGTGGCGGTGCCGGTGCTGCTGGCGGCAGGCGCTACCGAATCGGCAAACAGCGTGGAGACCGTGTTCAGCATGTGGCATCCCGCGCCAGCCGCAGGCCGGAAAACTGCCAGCGCGCAGCGGGTGGAAAGAAGTTGCGATAACTGGGCCGGGCATGGCCCGCC
>DASWYJ010000360.1:0-8841 GCA_036405035.1 Burkholderiaceae bacterium | reverse complement strand
GCACCAGGGCCTGCTGGCCAGCGGCGACCGTTTCGTGGCGACCAGCGCCGAAAGCCGCGTGCTGCAAAGCCAGCTGCCCGACGCGCTGGCGGTGGAAATGGAGGGTGCGGCGGTCGCCCAGGTCTGCCACGACTACGGCATGGCCATTGCCGCCATCCGCACCATCTCGGACCGGGCTGACGACGACGCCCATGCCGATTTTTCGCCGTTCGTGCGCGATGTGGCGCGCCACTACAGCGGCGCGGTGCTCACGCACTTTCTGCAAACGCTACAAACAAAATAGCAAACTATTGAGCAGGGATGCTGGCCACCTGCCACTTTCGTTGCAAAAATGCCGATTCCGGCCGCCGCAGGCCCGAAAACGGCCCCGGGCGGCTATTTGAGCCAGCCGCGCTTGCGGAAATACAGCATCGGCACCAGCGCCGAGGCCGCCATCAACCCCAGCGCAAACGGGTAGCCGTATGTCCACTCCAGCTCGGGAAACCAGCCCTTGAAGTTCATGCCGTAGATGCTGGCGATCAGCGTGGGGGGCAGCACCGCGGCCGACGCGACCGAGAAGATCTTGATGATCTTGTTCTGGTTGATGTTGATGAAACCGACGGTCGCATCCATCAGGAAGTTGATCTTGTCGAACAGGAAGCCGGTGTGCGAATCGAGCGAGTCGATGTCGCGCAGGATCTGCCGCGCCTCGTCGAACTGCTCGGCATTGAGCATGCGGCTGCGCATCATGAAACTCACCGCGCGCCGGGTATCCATCGCGTTGCGGCGGATGCGCCCGTTCAAGTCTTCCTGGCGGGCGATGGTGGCCAGCACGGCACCGGCCAGCTCGTCGGTCATGTCGCCCGACAGCACCTGGCGGCTGGTTATTTCCAGCGCGTCGTGGATGCCCTCCAGCGTATCGGCCGAATATTCGGCATCGGCATCGAACAGCTTGAGCAGCACCTCGCGGGCATCCTCGATCAGCCCCGGCATGCGGCGGGCACGCATGCGCAGCAGCCGGAAAACCGGCACGTCCTCGTCATGGATGGAAAACAGCACGCCCTTGCTCTTGAGCTCCTCGTTCACCAGATTGAGGATGAAGGCCACCCGCACCGTGCGCGGCGCGTCTTCGTCGGCGATCAGGAAATCGCTGCGGATGTGGCGTTCGCCGTTGTCTTCCTCATAGAACCGGGCCGATTCCTCGATGTCCTCGTCCATCGCGTCTTCGGGAATCGACAGGCCGTAGTGCTGCTTGATCCAGCGTTTTTCCTCGACCGTGGGGGATTCCAGATCCACCCAGATCGGCTGGAACCGCGCTAGCTCCTCCAGAGACTCGATTTCTTCCTGGAACAGCCGTCCATTGGCCAGCGTAAAGATGTTGAGCATCACGCGCTCCCTTGCAAATACACAGGTGGGCGAGCTCGAACGAGCCCGCGTCGGGGGTTGGTTGCGGTCGCTTCCAACGTCCCGGGCGGGCGCTGGAAGCTACCAACTAGGGTAGGTTTCCAAGAAATATCTCCGTCGTGGTGATGCCCGGATTATGCGCCCAAACACCCGGCGCTGCGGGTTTCCACCCCCTCAGGCACCGGGCCAACATCACGCCAGAAAGGCCAGCAGTTCGTCCTTGCGGGCATGGGCGTCGCGCTGGCCGAGGGCCATCAGCGCCTTCACGAAACCGGGTTCGAACAACAGGTAGCTCGCCAGCGCCGCCCCACCGCCGGTCTTCTGGTCGAGCGCGCCCAGTCCCCGGAAGGCGCTGCGCAGATCGGACGGCAGCTCATGCACATGGGCCTGGGCCAGGGCATCCAGCGACTGGGAAGGCTGCAGCGCCAGCACATCCAGGCTCTGGTATGGCAGCACGCCCGCCACTTCCGGCGGCAGCTGGCGCAGCGTACTGTTGACGCGCTGCGCCTGCTCCACGTCGGCCTGCAGCGTATCGTGGAACACGCTGGCCATGGCGTGCCCGGCGATTCCGCCCAGCCCCGGCATGCTGACCGCCGCCGACCCGGCAAAACTGGCACGCTGCGGCTGCCCCACCCCGATCACCAGGATCTTGCTCGCCCCCAGATGCAGCGCCGGCGACAGCGGCGAAATTTGCCGCATCGAGCCATCGCCAAAAAACTCGCGGTGCCCCTCGACCCACAGCGGCGTGCAGGGGAATATGAAGGGAATCGCACTCGACGCCATCAGGTGCTCGATGGTCACCGGCTGGAAATCCACATGCCGGCCCGGCCGCTGCCAGGCGGTGGCCAGATCCTCCCGCTGGGTATGGCAAAACGTCCAGTGGACGCCGGTGCTGTAGCTTGATGCCGTGATCGCCAGCGCGTCGATGGTGCCCGCACGCAGCGCCTCGTCGATTCCCGGCAGGTACACGGCGCGGTGCAGGGTGTCCACCAGCGGCAGGCTGTCGAGCAGCGCGCCGTGGCGGCGCACATTGCGCGAGAGGTTGAGCGCCGCCACCAGCCGGCTTGCACGCCCGAACAGGCTGGCCAGCGGCGAAATGCTCAGCGAATACACATGGTGCGAGCGGGTACGCTGCCAGAACAGCGCCAGTTCGTCGAAGGCCTTCAGCCCCCTGGTGGCGCAGGCTGCAAGAAAGGTGGCATTGATCGCACCCGCCGACGTGCCCACCAGCACCTGGAAGGGAAACCGGGATGCCCCGCCACCCTGCGCCCGCACGATCTCCGCCAGCGCCTGCAACACACCCGCCTGGTACGCGGTGCGCGCACCGCCCCCCATGAGCACCAAACCCAGCGAACGGGGACGGGGGCCGCGCAGGCCGGCCTGGATGATGGTGTCAAGACTCATGGCGGCATGAAAGTGGCGTAAGCAAAGTTTACGGGCTCACCCGGGTGTTTCAAAGCGCAGGCAAGCCGGCTAGGGCATACCAATTCCGTACTTGCAATTGGCCGGCAACGGGCGCATAGTGAAGTCAAGAGAGTCCAGTGCGTCGTGCCATGCCCAGCCATGGCGTATTTCAACCCGAAGCCTAGGAGGTTCTTCATATGAACTTGACGATCAGCGGTCACCACCTCGAAGTCACGCCTGCCCTGCGCAGCTACGTGACCAGCAAGCTGGATCGAATCACCCGGCACTTTGACCAACTGGTGGACATCAAGGTGCTGTTGACGGTGGAGAAGCTGAAGGAAAAGCAGCGACGGCAGCGGGCCGAATGCAACATCCATGTGAAGGGCAGCGACATGTTCGCCGAAAGCGCCCATGAGGACCTGTACGCGGCGGTGGATGATCTGGTCGACAAGCTGGACCGCCAGGTCGTGCGCCACAAGGACCGCCTGCAGCAGCATGGCCATGAGACCGCCAAGCGCCTGATGTAGCCCCGGGTTCACTCCCAACGGCCGCCAGCACTGCCTGGCGGCTTTTTTTTGCCCTGCAGGCCCACCCGTTGCGGCCCCGCCGCAGCGCATGTTGCAGTGCACCGTGGGAAGTGCATAATCTGCGCACATTACGACGCCATGAACCGACTCGCCTCCATACTGCCCGCGGCACAGGTGCTTGTGCACGTTGACGCCACCAGCAAGAAACGGGCTTTCGAGGAAGCCGGCCTGCTGTTCGAGAACCTCCACGGGCTCAGCCGCGCGCTCATCACGGACAGCCTGTTCGCCCGCGAAAGGCTGGGCTCCACCGGGCTCGGCCATGGCGTGGCCATCCCGCATGGCCGCATCAAGGGCCTGAAGGCGCCGATGGCGGCAGTGTTCCAGTTGGCCCAGCCGATCGGCTTCGATGCCCCCGACGAACAGCCCGTCGTGGTGCTGATCTTCCTGCTGGTACCCGAAGCCGCCACCCAGAAACACCTGGAAGTTCTCTCGGAAATCGCGGAACTGCTCAGCGACGCGTCGCTGCGCGAGCGCATCAAGACCAGCGACAGCGCCGAAGTGCTGCACGGCCTGATCGCCGGCTGGCAAACCAAGGTATGAAGCCCACCGCGGTCAGCGCGGACGTTCTTTTCGAAGACCACCGCGCCACGCTGCGCTGGGAATGGGTGGCCGGGCTCGGCGCTTCCGAACGGCGCTTCGATGAAGTGGCCGTGAGCGCCGCCAGCTCCGGCGCCGACCTCGTGGGCTACCTGAATTACATCCACCCCTACCGGGTGCAGATTCTCGGCGAGCGCGAAGTCGCCTACCTCACCCGCAGCTCGGCAGACGATTGCGCGCGCCGCATCGGCCGCATCGTGACGCTGGAGCCTCCGGTGCTGGTGCTGGCCGATGACCAGGCCGCGCCCGACACCCTGCTGTCGATGTGCGAACGGGCGCAGATTCCGATGTTCGCCACGCGCGAATCGTCGGCCTTCGTGATCGATGTGCTGCGCGCCTACCTGTCCAAGCACTTCGCTGACCGCACCTCGATCCATGGCGTGTTCATGGACATCCTGGGGCTGGGCGTGATGATCACCGGCGAGTCGGGCCTCGGCAAGAGCGAACTCGGGCTGGAACTCATTTCGCGCGGCAACGGCCTGGTGGCCGACGACGCGGTGGACCTGTACCGCATCAACCAGACCACCATCGAAGGCCGCTGCCCGGAACTGCTGCAGAACCTGTTGGAAGTGCGCGGCATTGGCCTGCTGGACATCCGCGCGATCTTCGGCGAGACCGCCGTGCGCCGGAAGATGCGGCTCAAGCTCATCGTGCACCTGGTGCGCCGCGAGACCATGGAGCGCGACTACGAGCGCCTGCCCAACGAGCCGCTGATGCAGAACGTGCTGGGAGTGCCGGTGCGCAAGGTCGTGATCCAGGTGGTGGCCGGCCGCAACATCGCCGTGCTGGTGGAGGCAGCCGTGCGCAACGCCATCCTGCAGCTGCGCGGCATCGACACCTACCAGGAATTCATCATCCGCCAGCGCGAGGCCATCGAGCGCGGCGGCAGCACCTGACCGCCTTCCGCTCCGACGGGGTACGGCAGCCTAATTGCGGCTGTTGCGATTCGGGCACTTGGTCTTGGTGCAGTGGCCGTACAGGCTCAGTGCGTGGTCCTGCAGCGAGAACCCGCGCGTGGTGGCAATGGCCTGCTGCCGCTTCTCGATCTCCGGGTCGATGAATTCCTCGACCTTGCCACAATCCAGGCAGACCAGGTGGTCATGGTGGGAGCCTTCGTTGAGCTCATAGATCGCCTTGCCCGACTCGAAGTTGCTGCGCTCCAGGATGCCCGCCTGCTCGAACTGGGTCAACACCCGGTACACGGTGGCCAGACCCACATCGGAACGCTCTTCCAGCAGCACCCGGAATACATCTTCGGCCGTCATGTGGCGCTGCGTTCCCTTCTGGAAGATCTCGAGGATCTTCAGGCGGGGCAGCGTGGCTTTCAGGCCGGTACTCTTCAGGTCGTCAATCTTGCTCATTCAGGGCTTTCGTCTCACGGGGCGCCGGCCATCCACCGGACCGGGGCACAACTGGAATCAGGCCGCACAACAGCAGCCAGTACAATCATTTGACCATATTGCAAGGTCTTTGAACATGCCCGCACATCCCTTCCGTCCGCTGCCACGCCATGTGCTGGTGCTGGCCAGCGCCGCATGGTGCGCCCTCATGGCAGGCTGCAGCAGTCTCGACAGCGCGAGCAACCGCGTCGCCGGCCTGATCACACCGTACAAGGTCGAGATCATCCAGGGGAATTTCGTTTCGCGCGAGCAGGCCGCGCTGCTGACGCCCGGCATGGATCGCGCACAGGTACGGGACATCCTCGGCACGCCGCTGATGGCCAGCGTCTTCCACCAGGACCGCTGGGACTACGTCTTTACCCTCAAGCGCGCCGGCACTGCGCCGCAGTCCCGCAAATTCACCGTATTCTTCAAAGGCGATGCGCTGGAGCGTTTCGAGGGCGGCGACCTGCCCAGCGAAGCCGAGTTCGTGAGCCAGCTCGATTCGCGCCGCAAGCTGGGCAAGGTGCCGCCGCTGGAAGCCACCGAGGAAGAACTGAAGAAATTCCAGGCCAGCGCCAAATCCGCACCGGCCGGCTCCGCCAAGCCTGCGGCCACCGAGCCCGCCCCCACCAGCTACCCTCCGCTCGAAGGACCGGCGCGATGAGCGCGGCCATCCCCCACCCGCATCGCGTGGCGATTGCGGGGGCGTCGGGCCGCATGGGCCGGATGCTGATCGAGGCCGTGCAGACCAGCGGCGACTGCGCGCTGGCCGGCGCGCTCGACATCGCATCCTCCCCTGCCATCGGCAGCGACGCCTGTGCATTTCTGGGCCAGCCCGCCGGCGTGGCCATCACGGCTGACATCGCCGCCGGCCTGCAAGGCAGCCAGGTGCTGATCGATTTCACCCGCCCCGAAGGCACGATGGCCCACCTGCGGGCCTGCCGTGCAGCCGGGGTGCAGCTGGTGATTGGCACCACCGGTTTCAGCGACGCGCAGAAGGCCGAGATCGCCGATGCCGCCCGGGACATCGCCATCGTGATGGCGCCCAACATGAGCGTGGGCGTCAACGTCACGCTCAAGCTGCTGCAGATGGCGGCCAAGGCGCTCGCCACGGGCTACGACATCGAGGTCATCGAAGCGCACCACCGCCACAAGGTGGATGCCCCCTCGGGCACCGCGCTGAAGATGGGCGAGGTGATCGCCGAGGCGCTGGGCCGCGACCTGAAGGATTGCGCCGTGTATGCCCGCGAAGGCGTGACCGGCGAGCGCGACCCCTCGAGCATCGGTTTTGCCACCATCCGCGGCGGCGACATCGTGGGCGACCATACCGTGCTGTTTGCCGGTACCGGCGAGCGCATCGAGGTGACCCACAAATCGTCGAGCCGCGCGACCTACGCGCAGGGCAGCCTGCGGGCGGTGCGCTTCCTGGCCGGCCGGCCGGCGGGCCTGTTCGACATGTTCGACGTGCTGGGCCTGCACTGAGCCCCGGCAGGCACCCATGCTGCAGCTGTTCAGCCAGGGTGATGCCGTCAGCCGTACCGTGGCGGTGCTGCTGCTGGCCATGTCCGTCGCCAGTTGGGTCGTGATTCTCTGGAAGGGCTGGCTGCTGCGCCGCGCGCTCGGCGACGTGGCGCGCAGCCTGGCCGCATTCTGGCAGGCCGGATCGCTGGCCGATGCCGAACAGAAAGTAGGGCTTTTTGACCGCGAGGCCATTGTCCTACCTCTGATTGTTGCTACAAAAATGCAAGCAGGCAACACCCTCGCCAGCGCGGGGGAAAAGGCCCAGCAGCTGACCCGTGTGCTGCGCAACGCCCTGCACGCCGTGCTGCACCGCCTGCAGTTCGGCCAGGTGCTGCTGGCCACGGTGGGCGCCACAGCCCCCTTTGTGGGCCTGCTCGGCACCGTATGGGGCATCTACCACGCACTCACCGGTATCGCTGGCGCCGGCCAGATCACCATCGACAAGATTTCCGGCCCGGTGGGCGAAGCATTGATCATGACGGCCGCCGGCCTGGCCGTGGCCATTCCGGCAGTGCTGGCATACAACGTGTACGGCCGCCTGATCGGCCAGATCGAGGCCGACCTGGAAGGTTTTGCGCTGGACCTGCGCGAGCTGCTGTCGCATCCGGTCAAGGAAAAATCGTGAACTTCGTTTCGCCGCTGGGCCGCCCCAAGGCGAAATGCGCCCCCTCGGGGGGCAGCGAACCACCCGCAGTGGGGAGCGTGGGGGCATGACATTCGGCCGCCTTGAGCGCACCACCGGCCCCCAGCCCATGAGCGACATCAACATGACGCCGCTGATCGATGTCATGCTGGTGCTGGTGGTGATTTTCATGCTCACCGCGCCCCTGCTGGCCAGCAGCATCCGGCTGGATCTGCCCCGTACCGACGCCGCCCGGCCACAGGAAGCGCCAGCTTTCGTGGCGCTCGTCGTGGACAAGACCGGCCAGGTGTTCCTGCGCGACCAGCCGCTCACCCTGGAGCAGCTCACCGATGCGCTGGCCCGTGCCGCGGCCGCCGCCCCCGACACCGAGGTGCAATTGCGGGCCGACGCGGTCGTGCCCTATGGACGCATCGTGCAGGTCATGGGCCTGGCGCAGAAGGCCGGCTTGAACCGCATCGGTTTCGTGGCCGATCCCACCGCCCCCTGAGCACGGCCCTCCCGGCCCGCAGACCGCCGCACCGGGGCACGGAGGGAAGGCCAGGCCAAGCGCCTAAAATCAGCGGATGCGTTTTTCGGCGCCTTTCCCTCTGCCGCGCACCCGACCGACCCCCATGAACGACAAATACAACCACCTCGACGTCGAGCGCGATGCGCAAGCCGACTGGACCGCGCACGATGCGTACCGCGTGACCGACAGCGCGCGCGATGCACAGGGCAAGCCGAAAAAGAAGTTCTACGCCTGCTCCATGCTGCCCTACCCCAGCGGCAAGCTGCACATGGGCCATGTGCGCAACTACACCATCAACGACATGCTCACGCGCTACCTGCGCATGAACGGCCACAACGTACTGATGCCCATGGGCTGGGATGCCTTTGGCCTGCCCGCCGAGAACGCCGCGCTGAAGAACGGCGTGCCGCCGGCCAAATGGACCTACGAAAACATCGCCTACATGAAGAAGCAGATGCAGGCGATGGGGCTGGCGATCGACTGGAGCCGCGAAGTGGCCACCTGCGATCCCAGCTACTACAAATGGAACCAGTGGCTGTTCCTGAAGATGCTGGAAAAAGGCATTGCCTACCGCAAGACCCAGGTCGTCAACTGGGACCCGGTGGACCAGACCGTGCTGGCCAACGAGCAGGTCATTGACGGCAAGGGCTGGCGCACCGGTGCCGTGGTCGAGAAGCGCGAGATTCCGGGCTACTACCTGAAGATCACCGACTACGCCCAGGAGCTGCTCGACCATGTGCAGATCGGCAACGAGAAGGCCACGCTCAACGGCTGGCCCGACCGCGTGCGGCTGATGCAGGAAAACTGGATCGGCAA
>DASWYJ010000359.1:0-4933 GCA_036405035.1 Burkholderiaceae bacterium | reverse complement strand
CCACCACGCTGGCCCATGGCGATGCGGCCGAACTGGCCCGCAGCGTGCTGGCCGAGCTGGCCGCCCACGACGCCAGCACCGTGGTGGCTCGCGCCCGCAACGAAATCCTCGCCACCATGGCCTGCCACGGCGCGGTGCGCGCCAACCGGCGCCTCACGCTGGCCGAAATGAATGCGCTGCTGCGCGACATGGAACAGACCGAGCGCTCCGACCAGTGCAACCACGGCCGCCCGACCTGGCGGCAGCTCGGCATCAAGGAGCTCGACGCGCTGTTCCTGCGCGGACGCTAGCGCGGCGAAGGAACAGCCACCGATCACCCCCTGGCGGTGCGTGTACCATGCGCACGCCGTGCGGCCGCTGGCGGCCCCGCCCCCTTTTTTTTGCAACCTTCACCTCCACACCACCATGCCCCAAGCCACCCACGACGTTCTCGGTATCGGCAACGCCATCGTCGATGTACTCGTCACCGTGGAGGACGCGGTGTTGACCCAGCACGGCCTGCACAAGGGCTCGATGGCGCTGGTGGATGCCGACACCGCCACCCGCATGTTGGCCACGCTGCCGGCCGGCACCGAATGCTCCGGCGGCTCGGCTGCCAACACGCTGGCCGGGCTGGCCTCGCTGGGCGTGCGCACCGCCTACATCGGCAAGGTGGCGCCCGACCGGCTGGGCGGCGTGTTCGCCCGCGACCTGCAGGCGCTCGGCGTGGATTTCAACACCCAGCCCGGCGCCCACCAGCCGCCCACGGCGCAGTGCCTGGTGCTGGTCACGCCCGATGCCCAGCGCACCATGCAGACCTACCTCGGCGCCTGTGTGGAGCTGGGCCCGGAAGACGTGCCCGAGGCGCTGGTGGCCAGCGCCGCCATCACCTACCTCGAAGGCTACCTGTGGGACCGCCCCGCCGCCAAGGACGCCTTCCGCAAGGCCATGCGGGTGGCCCATGCGGCCGGCCGCCAGGTGTCATTGACATTGTCCGACCCGTTCTGCGTGGACCGCCACCGCGCCGAATTCCTCGACCTGGCCCAGAACCATGTCGACATCCTGTTTGCCAACGAGGCCGAAATCCTGTCGCTGTACCAGGTCGACAGCCTGCCCGCCGCGCTGCTGCGCCTGCAGCGCAAGCCGGGGCAGACCGTGGTGGTCACCCGCGGCGCGCAGGGTTCGGTGGTGTGTACCGCCCAGGGCGATGTGGCCGTGCCCGCCGCGCCGGTGGCGCAGGTGGTGGACACCACCGGCGCCGGTGACCTGTACGCCGCCGGTTTCCTCTACGGCGTGAGCCGGGGGCTGGACCTGCCCACCTGCGCCCGGCTGGGCGGCATCACTGCCGCCGAAGCCATTTCGCATGTGGGCGCACGGCCGGTGGCCGCGTTGTGCCCGCTGGTCGAGGCAGCGCTGGCCGGCTGAGGCCGCGGCGCCCGCGCTACAGCACGATCCGCGCCGCGTATTCCTGCAGCACCGCCAGCGGCGGTCCCTTGCGCGGCCACACCAGTTCCACGCCGTCGCCGGCATGGCGGGGCAACACATGCACATGCAGGTGCGGCACCGTCTGCCAGCCTGCCGGCCGGTTGGTCTGCAGCACCGTGATGCCCTGCGGCGCGAATGCCACCTCCACCGCCCGGGCCACCCGCGCCACCACGGTGAACAGGTGCGCCGCCAGCGCGTCGTCGATGTCGAGCAGGGTTTCTGCCGGCTGCTTGGTGGCCACCAGCACATGGCCAGGATTGACCTGGCCGGCGTCCATGAAGGCGATGGTGGCATCGTCCTCGTAGACAATGGCCGCCGGGATTTCGCGCCGGATGATTTTTGTAAAGATGCTGTCTTCCACCTCGAATGCCCTCGCAATAGGGGCGCGCGCCACCAGATGCTGCTGAACTTTGCCGCGCCAACGCGGTCATTCTGCACCATGAAAAGATGGACCTTCCGGATCGCGGGCGCGCTGGCGCTTGTCTTCACGCTGCTGGCCGGCTGCAGCACCCTCGATGAAAAACAGCGGGCCTGGATCTTCCAGCCCGGCAACCGCAGCTGGGCCGGCGGCGTGGCTGCCGCGCAAGGGCTGCAGGACCGCTGGATCACCTACGACTCGGCCATCACCGGCCAGCCCGTACGGCTGCACGGCCTGTGGCTGCCGGCCGGCAAGGCCGACGCGCCGGTGCTGCTGTACCTGCACGGCGCGCGCTGGAACGTCACCGGCTCGGCCAGCCGCATCCGCCGCATGCAGGAGCTGGGCTTCTCGGTGCTGGCGGTGGACTACCGCGGTTTCGGCCAGACCAGCAGCGAGCTGCCTTCCGAAGCCATGGCCGCCGAGGACGCCCGCGCCGCCTGGGACTGGCTGGCTGCGCACTACCCCGCCACGCCGCGCTACATCTTCGGCCATTCGCTGGGCGGGGCCATCGCCATCGGGCTGGCCGCCGCCGTGACTGACGAGGCCGGCACCATCGTCGAAGGCACCTTCACCTCCATCCCCGACGTGGTGGCTAGCACCCGCTGGGGCTGGGTGCCGGTGGGCCCGCTGATCACGCAGCGCTTCAGCGCGGTCGACAAGGTGGCGCAGATCGGCTCGCCGCTGCTGGTGGTGCATGGCGGGCGCGACAGCCTGATCCCTCCGGACCTGGGCCGGCGCCTGTTCGAGGCGGCCCCCGGCCCCAAGGCCTTTGTGCTGGTCGAGGACGGCTCGCACCACAACACCAACGCGGTGGGCCAGCCGCAGTACCGCGAGGCTTTGGCCCGGCTGTTCTCGCTGGGCTGACGCAGCCCGCCAGCGGCCGGCTGGGCGGGTGCCGTTCTGCTACCCTCGACGCGATGCCCGCGCCGCCGCCTGCCGCCCCCCCGTTGACGCCCCCGATGCCGCCGCGCCTGGTGGTGCTGGTGCTCTCCATGCTGCTGGGCATCCAGCCCGTCACCACCGACCTGTACCTGCCCGCGCTGCCGGCCCTCACCGCCGGTTTTGGCGCCTCCATCGCCCAGGCCCAGCAGACACTGACCGCGCTGCTGCTGGCCTTCGGCGCCTCGCAGCTGGTCTGGGGGCCGCTGTCCGACTACTGGGGCCGCCGGCCCATCCTGCTGCTGGGGCTGGCGGCCTACATTGCCGCCGCACTGGCCAGCGCCTTCGCACCCACAATGGACTGGCTGGTGGCCTGCCGCACCGTGCAGGGCGCCGCCATGGGTGCCAGCGTGATGTGCGCCCGCGCCATCGTGCGCGACCTCTACACCCCCGCCGATGGCGCGCGCGTCATGTCGCGCGGCCTCACCGGGCTGGGCATCATTGCCTGTGCCAGTGCGCCCATCGGTGGCCTGCTGTCGGAATGGGTGGGCTGGCGCGCCGCCCTGCTGGTGCTGGCGGTCTTTGGCGCGGCCACGCTGGTGCTGGTGGCCTGGCGCTTCCGCGAAACCGCGCCGCCGCCGGACCGGCGTGCGCTGCAGCCGGCGGTGCTGCTGCGCACGTGGTCGGGCATCGTGCGGCACCCCACCTTCGTTGCGTATTCGGCGCTGTCGATCGCCTCGTATGGCGGGCTGTTCACGTTTCTGGCGGCCTCGTCGTTCGTGTTCATCGGGGTGTTCGGGCTCAGCAAACCGCAGTACGGCCTGGTGATGTTCAGCATGGCCGTGGCCTACATTGCCGGCACCGTGCTGTGCCGGCGCTGGGTGGCCGCCTGGGGCGTGCAGCGCACCGTGGCGGTGGCGGCGGGCCTGTCGCTGGCGGGCGGCAGCACCATGGGCCTGCTGGCGCTGCTGGGCGTGGCCAATGTCTGGAGCATCCTGCTGCCGTTCTACCTGTTCATGCTGGGCCATGGCGTGCACCAGCCCTGTGGCCAGAGCGGCGCGGTGGGGCCGTTTCCGCAGGTGGCAGGCGCAGCCTCGGCGCTCAATGGCTTCCTGATGATGGTGGCGGCCTTTGCGATGGGGGGCTGGCTCGGCACCCGGCTGCAGGGCGGCGCCACCGCCCTTACCCACGGCCTGTGGTTCTGGAGTGTGTGCATCGCGCTGGCGGCCTGGACGCTGGTGCAGCGCCACGGCCAGCCGGTCCGGCCGCTGGCACCGCAGGAGGCCGCATGACGCAGCCGGTAAGCGCACTGCCTCCGTGCCTGTGCATCGCCGGCCCCACCGCCGCCGGCAAGACCGCCGCCGCGCTGGCGATTGCCGCACTGCGGCCGGTGGAGATCATCAGCGTCGATTCGGCGCTGGTCTACCGCGGCATGGACATCGGCACCGCCAAGCCTACTCCGGCCGAACGCGCCGCCGCACCGCACCACCTGATCGACATCCGCGACCCGCTGCAGCCCTACAGCGCAGCCGAGTTCGCCACCGACGCGCGGGCGCTGATGGCTGCCATCCACGCACGCGGCCGGCTGCCGCTGCTGGTGGGCGGCACCATGCTGTACTTCAAGGCGCTGTTCGACGGGCTCGACGCGCTGCCCCCAGCCAATGCAGCCGTGCGCGCCGCCATCGACGCCGACGCCCGCCAGCACGGCTGGCCGGCGCTGCATGCACGGCTGGCCACCATCGACCCCGCCACCGCAGCCCGGCTGGCGCCCGCCGACAGCCAGCGCATCGCCCGCGCGCTGGAGGTATTCACCGTTACCGGGCAGCCGCTCTCCTCCCTGCATGCTTCCAAAAACGGAGCAGACAAGGAAGATTCGGCGCTGGCCAGCAGGCTCATCAGCCTCGAACCCACCGACCGGGGCTGGCTCCACGCCCGCATTGCCGAGCGTTTTGACGCCATGCTGGCCGCCGGTTTCCTCGGCGAAGTGCGAGCGCTGCGGGCGCGCGGCGACCTGCACACCGACCTGCCGTCGGTGCGCTGCGTGGGCTACCGGCAGGCCTGGCAGGTGCTGGACGGCAGCGCACCACCGCAGGCGCTGCGCGAACTCGGCATCGCCGCCACCCGGCAGCTCGCCAAGCGCCAGATCACCTGGTTGCGCAGCCTGCCGGGCCG